>NZ_JBFHGM010000273.1:0-6826 GCF_041583095.1 Draconibacterium sp. | reverse complement strand
CACCGCTACCGCGCGAATCCCTTCGCGTGGAATAATGTTACTTCTGTTTTTTGCATTTTCTACCACCGCTGCCGCGCGAATCCCTTCGCGTGGTGTACAACTCTGCCTCTATATTGAATTTTTTACCGTCCCTGCGCTCATAATTGCCCTGCGAGTATATAAAAATAGCCTGCGAGGAACTATTATAAGGGCGCGAGGTTGTTATATTTAGGTGCGAGGGCCTGATATTTACCTGCGAGGTACTAATATATATGTGCGAGGTTACCTCGCATCCCTTTTTATATCCCTCGCAACCGATTTAGTATCCCTCGCACGCTATTATTTGTCCCTCGCATGTATTTAGATATACCTCGCACCTTATTACGAGTACCTCGCATAATAATATTTAATACAATGCCTGGGTTTAGCCGGCAGAATTGCTTTTGCGTTGATCCTTTTTCTTCCAGAATTGGCTAACATAGCCCACATAGCGGTCTTTTCGGTGGCGGAAGATGTACTGGCCGGTTGCGCGGATTTCCGAAACTTGTTGATGCAAGGACCAGAACGCCTTATTACGCGCAACTGCCATTTCATTTAAACGGGCATTTTCGTTTTTAGTCTGTGCCCACAAACCGGCCAACTCTTTCGATTTTGCCGTTGCTGTGTCGAGCAAGTCCATATCAAATCCAATAGCCGTAAGCAATTGACTGTGTTTCTGCCCCAGTAGCGCCAAATCATTCAGGTCCTGTATAAGATTTGCATAGCTGTTACCTTTTGCAATATATTTTAGCCGGGCTAATAAATCGGGTTGCTTCCGAAAGGCAAAACGCAAGGAACGTATCAATTCGGCCTCTAATTTACTGGCCTCCGGCTGCTGTAATTTCCATTGCACCTGTGCTTCGCCCGGAGTTTTTAGTTTCTTTTTCCATAGCGTTTGGGCATCACGACAGGTTTTAATATTTTCCGGCAATGTGTTAATCATTTCCTCATCAACACCGGCTTTTACCAACTCAGGCACATCTTCAATACACCATACATAAAGGTTTTCGGCTTCCTGCAAAAAAGAAGCAACAGGTTGGTTGGGGCGCGACGATTTTATTTCTTCAGGTTGGGTTGTTTGTTTGATTGTTGGCATTTTTTTCGATTTGGGTGAATCAATATCTTTTTGTTAAGCACAAGATAGTTTAGATTTAATAAAAAGGCAAATTCTACCCCTCATCCAATAAAATACAGGATCACCTGAAATTTCCGTTGGATAAAAAATAATACTATAAAAGTTTCAGGATTGTATCAAACCACCAATCATAAGAAATATACTTTTGTCCTATCGGACAGATTTTACTATTTGGCTTGATCCAAACAGGTAAACACAAAACTCAAGGCTGCGCCCGCCTCTCTCGGAAAAGCTACGTGCTACCAACTAAAATTCCTGAAACTCCCCCCGAAACTTCGGGGCTCCTCAAACAGCAGTAATTTTTTAACGCTGGCACCACTTGTTTTCCGTCCGCCAGCTGGCGGACGAGGCCCGGCTTCGATGTAGCTCTCGTTGCATCGGTGGACGGCCTCTATTGGTCGTTGCCCGGAGTTGAAATGAAACCTTAGTGAGAACGGGAAGCTCCGAAGAATTGAGGAGATCACCCGTTCGAACTTAGGTTTTATGAAAACGCAGGGGAAAGGCCAATAGCAGCCTTGAACTTACTGCTTCGTCTTTGCTTTAAGGCAAAGATGAAGGCTGCCGGCAGGCAAAAAGTAGAATCCATCTGGAAGCATTTCAAAATTGAATCCACGAAATTTTTCGGATGATCCAAAATACAAAAGTATAACCCTTACGGACGATGCTGTTACGTGTCGGGGCTTTGACCCCCTTCGATATTTTAGGACTGAAAGTCCGGCAGGTGCAAGCGTAATCCGTGAGGGTTACGAAAAAAAGGCCTTAGCGTTTAATCGGTAAGATTAATGGCTAAAGCCTTTTTATATGTTTAATTCTGATCACCGGGCTGAAGCCACGGTGCAAATAATAAAACCAACCACCTCACCGCTGTAAACGCGGTCCCCTCCTCCTATCAGGAGGAGAAACTTCGTGCCGGAAATATCTTTTGAATTCCAAACTTATTGAGCGAATTATTCATCCATTGGGTAACTAAACGAGTATGTCCCCGACCCCACTAAAACAGTTACATCTGCTCCGGTTTGTTTGGCGTTTGATTTTAGATCGCCGTCCATGTTTATTTCGGCTACTTTTGCTTTTGGCAGCACCACTTCGGCAGAGGTATTTGCAGGAACTTCAACCTGGTAGGTCATCTGTCCGTCGCTCACCTTCCAATCCGATTTAATCGGGCCATACATAGAATTAAACGTTGCATCAACCTGGGTTAAACCTCCGCCCGGATTTGGTGCCAGGAAAAATTTCTTGTACCCCGGATTGTTTTCATCCACTTTTATACCGGCCACATGGTTGTACAGCCATTCGCCAATAGCACCGTAAGCATAATGGTTAAAGCTGTTCATTCCCACGTCCTGGAAGGTTCCGTCGGGCTTCTGTCCGTCCCAGCGCTCCCAGATGGTTGTTGCTCCCTGTGTAACCGGATACAACCACGATGGGTAATCTTTACGGTTCAGCAACATAAAGGCCAAATCGTCGCGGCCAATGGCCGAAAGTGTCGGACACAGAATTGGCGTTCCCAAAAAGCCGGTGGTAAGGTGTCTGAATTTCTCTACATCTTTTGCCAGGTAAGCGGCTGCATCATCAACCATACTGTCGGGCAAAATGCCAAATGCCAGCGAAATAACATAAGCTGTTTGTGTGTGCGAAACCAGGCGTCCGTTGGGCGTAACAAACTCGTTGTTAAAAGCCGTTTTTATGTTTGCCGCCAGTTGTTTGTACTTTTCGGCATCTTGTGGTTTGTCGATTATCTGTGCGATTTTAGCTGTTAATGTGGTTGTGTAATAAAAATAAGCGGTTGCCAGCAGGTCTTTTTCGGTGGTAGCTCCAGGGTAATCAGAGCTTGTTGTGGCATAAGCCAGCCAGTCGCCAAAATGAGCGTCACCGGTCCAAAGGTAATCATCGCCTGCGCGTTCGTTCATATAGCCTACCCATTTGGTTATTGCCGGGTAACTTTCTTTCAGAATGCGGGTATCGCCATAAATTTTATACACCGACCATGGAATTATAGCCACCACATCGGCCCAGCCGGTAGCGCCTCCCTGACCATTCAACACATCGGGAATAACATGTGGAATAACACCATTGGCGAGTTGATCGGCCTCCACATCTTTCATCCATTTGGTGTAGAAAGCAGCCACATTAAAATTGTATCCGGCAGTCATACTAAACACCTGCGCATCGCCTGTCCAGCCCAAACGTTCGTCGCGCTGCGGACAATCGGTTGGCACATCAAGGAAGTTGCCTTTTTGTCCCCACTGAATATTGTGCTGCAGCTGATTGATCATTTCGTTGTTGCAGGCAAATGTACCGGTTGGTTCCATATCCGAATAAATAACCACTCCGGTAATATCTTCTTTCGCCGGGATTTCATCAAAACCAATTAACTGCAGATAACGAAATCCGTGAAAGGTGAATTTTGGTTCGTAAACCGCCTCACCGTCTTTGCCAAAAATATAGGTATCGGTACATTCGGCCGAACGTAAATTGGCGGTATAAAAGTTACCTTCTTTATCCAGCACTTCGGCAAATTTCAGTTGCACTTTTTGCCCCGCCTTGCCTTTCATTTTTATACGCACCCAGCCAACCATATTCTGGCCCATATCGTAAACCTTTTCGCCTTTTGGTGTGGTGATAAATTCAATTGGTTTAAGCTCTTCAACAGCTTTTACAGGCACACCCTGAGGAGCAATCAACAAATCTTTTGGTTGGTCAACTTCTTCAACGCTCTTCCATTCACCTGCATTATACCCGGTACTTGCCCAGCCGGTCAGTTCCAGTCGGGCATCATACGTTTCACCATTGTAGATATCCGATTTGCGAATCGGGCCATTGTTTACTTTCCAGTTTTTATCGCTAACGATCCACTCGCTGCTCCCGTCGGTATAGTCAATTTTTAACTGAAATAACAGCGCCAGATTACTTCCGTAATAACCATCGGCACTGCTCCAGCCAATATTTCCACGGTACCAGCCATCGCCCAAAACAACGCCAACAGCATTCTCTTTTTGTAACATTTTGGTTACATCGTAAGTCTGGTATTGCAAACGTTTATTGTAGCTGGTCCAACCCGGCGTAAACAGCTGGTCGCCCACTTTATCGCCATTTAAAAACAGCTGATACAGGCCATGAGACGTTACATAAGCCCGCGCCGATTTTACCGTTTTTGACGTGGAAAATTCATTCCGGAAATATTGCGCAGGTTTTGAATCCTCAGACTCCGGTTCGTTGGGCAAAGCAATCCACGACGCTTTCCATAACTCAGGCTTCAGAATTCCCATTTCCCAATAGGCCGGTTCGCTCCAGGCACTTGCTTTACCGCTGTTATCCCATACCCGCACCTGCCAGTACACACGTTGCATCGACTCCGGTTGCGGGCCGCCATAAACCACATTCACCGACTTATTGGATTCAACCTTTCCGGAATTCCACAACTGTTTGCTTTTTGATGCCAGGTCTTTCACCGAGCCTGCCACTCTGATTTCGTAAGCCGATTGAACAACATTCTGTTGATCGGAATAAAGCTGCCAGCTTAACCTTGGCTGTTCAACATCAATGCCCACAGGATTTTCGTGGTACTCGCAAACGAGTTTCTTCACACTTGTTTTAGCATATAGTACCGATGAAAACACACTTAGAATTAAAACTAACAGGAATGATTTAAGTAAAGCTTTTGAATGCTTCATTTTGTTTGATTTATTTGGTTTAGTAAAATTTTAGAACATAAAATTAAAGCTCTTTAACTGCAATTACAATACATAAACTGATACTTAATTTATACTTTTTGGCACAATCAAATACATTTCGGAATAAAAGAGAAAGTAAACTAGTCATCAAAATCGGAAACAAAATCAAATTTATGTCAGCAAATTCCACTTTTTTAATAAAAAAATGTAATTTTCATGCCGAATATCGAACATATTTCTTTCATCATTAGTATCAACAGTGCCTAATCGACGAATCAAAATTTTAATAAATCATTTAAAGAAAAACACATTTATTATGGTCAAAAAACTGCTTTATTTGTGCTTTTCCGGCTTGCTTATAGTTATGAGCTCCGGGCTAAAAGCGCAGTCTGACACCGGATTTGGAAAATACCACACCAACCGGGAGGTTCAGCAATTGTTAAAAGAATTTTCTTCGGGAAATGCCAAACTGCACACCATTGCCGAAAGTCCGGGTGGCGAACCGATTACCGTATTGGAAATTGGTGCAAACCTCAGCGATGTTCCGGCAATTTTTGTGGGTGCCAATTTCGAGGGAAATGTACCACTGGCAACTGAAGGCGCGTTGTACCTGGCGAAACTGTTAATGGATTCAACAGCTTACACCAAAGATGTAAAATGGTACATTATGCCACAGCCCAACCCTGATGCCGCAGCCGTGTATTTTTCGGCATTAAAAACCGGACAGGCCACCAATCTTTTCAAAATAAACAACGATGGCGACGAGGCTACCGATGAAGATGGTCCGGATGATTTGAACGGCGACGGGCTGATCACTCAAATGCGTATTAAAAGTATTGAAGGCAGTTATATCGTTTCGAAAGAAGATGCGCGGCTAATGAAAAAAGCCGACAAAAAGGAAGGCGAACGTGGCGTGTACAAATTGCTGACAGAAGGAATTGACAACGACAAAGACGGGAAATACAACGAAGACGGTACAGGCGGGATTAACGTGGGTATTGCCTTTCCACATCTTTTCCCCTTCGAAAACAAGGAGGCAGGTTTATACGCCGGGCAAACTCCCGAGGTGTATGGAATACTGCGTTTTATTTTCGACCGCCCCGAGATTTCGATGGTGTATACTTTAGGTACATCAAACTTCTGCCTGGTTCCGCCAAAAGGAGGCCGTAAAGGCGATGCCAACCTCGATAAATTAAAAATTCCGCGCCGTTATGCCACTATGCTTAACGCCGATGCCAATAAAACCTATACCATGGACGAAGCAATCGAGTTGTTTAAAGCGGTTGTATCTCCGGGCACTGATGTTACTCCGTCGTTGGTGGCCAGCTACCTGAGTTTGGGACCGGCGACTAATCCGTTGGAAGACGACCTGGTTTTTTATAAAAAATATGCCGAAGCGTATAAAAAGTACCTGAAAGCAAAAGATTTCAGTACCGAAACCCTGGATCCGACACCGGCAAAAGATGGTTCGTTTGAATTGTGGGCCTATTACCACCTCGGCGTGCCTTCGTTTAGCATGCAACTATTTTCAATTCCGAAAGTAAAAGAAGAAGCGAAAAAAGAGGAGGAAAAAGAGGCCTCGGATGACAAGAAAAAGAAAGAGGAAAAGCCGGAGAAAAAAGATGAGTTGAGTGAAAAAGACAAAGCGTTGCTGGCTTATTCTGATGCAGAACTGGACGGAGCAGGATTTGTTGCCTGGACAAAAGTAGATCATCCCGATTTTGATGAAGTTGAAGTGGGGGGCTATGCTCCTTACCTGGAAACGACTCCGAAAGCAGATAAAATTGAGTCGTTACTGGCAACACAATTGCCCTGGTTGCTCCAATTATCAAAAGAATTACCTGAGTTTGCCATTGCCGACAAAAAAGTAACTGATATGGGCGGCGGTATTTACAAACTGGAATTGTATGTAGCCAACAATGGCGCACTTCCCTACCCGATTTCGATGGGACAGCGAAATGGCCAGCCGGCTCCTGTAGTGCTTACGCTCGATGGCGAT
>NZ_JBFHGM010000272.1:0-6839 GCF_041583095.1 Draconibacterium sp. | reverse complement strand
CTTTCTTGACGAGTAGTTAATGTTCAGTGCAGCCGATTTACGCAGCTCCTGCTTAACATCACCTACAATCTGCATTCTTGTATTCTCATCAATTTTCAACGAAGTAACCATAAATGGTTGTTCAGCCTCATCTCTGGCTTCGCGCTCAGCAATAACGAAATCCTGTACTTCATCAACTGCAGCGAATTGATCGTTCAACTGAATACGTGGTGCCTTACCAAACGTTTTTTGGAACGCTGGAAGAGGTTCACCAATATAAATATAACTTACTAAAGATTTCTTTTCCAGTTTGCTCAATTCAGTAGCTTCCGGAATACGCATTTTTACCTTTAGTGTTACCTCACGCATTGTTGTACTAACCATAAAGAAGAACAGAAGCATGAACACAATGTCAGGCAACGAAGCCGTTGAAATAGGAGGTAATTCCTTACCGTCGTCTTTTCTAAATTTGCTCATAATCTATTCTTAAATATTTTTACCTTTTGGTTCAGCTTCAGAAATTTTCTGCGGATAAATCTTTCTAATGGCGTCTTGTTTGTCATCATCCAGATCTTCGTATGCTTTACCAAACTGTTGTTTAGCCAACTCGTCTCTTAATTCATTAATGGCAGCAACCAGTTCGTTTTGAACAGCGAGATAGGTTCCGTATTGAGTATCCAGGTCGTTTCGTAACGAAATCACCCCTTTTGATACCATAACTTGTCCGAAGTATGGTACCTCCACAGGCTCTTTCTCAGGCAAATTTTCAGCATTATATGGGTTCGCCATAAATTCTTTTGCCCTTTCACGCAGGTTCTCAATTTGTTCGTAGTCACCTTCTACTAACAGGTCGTTGTTCTTGTTAACGAGCACCACGAAAATATTTCTTTCGTTGATTTCGTTATTCTGATCCTTTAATTCTGAAGGATCAACCCATTGCGGAAGTTTTCTTCGAAGACCGCTGTCAACGTCCATCGTGGTTGTTACCAGGAAGAAGATCAGCAACATAAATGCAATATCTGCTAACGATGCTGCCGGTATTTCAGGTATTTTCTTAGCCATAACTTTTTCCTGTTTTAATTACCACGATTAAACTTATCTAAACAAACGCATTACTGCTGATGATGCAACCGACAATACTGCCAATCCTAAAAGGATATAAGTTGCATACAGCCCGGTGTCTGTCAATTTTGCTACTTTCTCATTTAAGGTTCCGTCTGCCAAAAATTTGTCCACACCAATAAATTGTGGAATTTCAGGAGAAGCCAATAAGTAGGCTACAAGAACCACCACTGCCATGAATCCCAGAGAAATAAGCCCTGATTTTGCAGCTTTTTTGTCGGTGAACATGTGGAACAGTCCTGAAAGAACTGCAACACCGGCACCAACAGCTACAAGTATGTAGCTCCATACCAAGTTGGAATTAATCCAACGCCCCATAGTAGGGTCTGTATCTACATCACTTATGTTTACAAATAACGACACAAGAAGAATGGTAGAAACAATGATAAGAGCCCATAGTATGATAGTTACTATTTTTGCTGTTTTACCCATTTCTCTACTCCTTATTTTTGCATGTTATGTTTTACCAACAAGTCTAACAACGAGATAGAAGCATCTTCCATGTTGTTAATGATGCTATCGATTTTAGCTACACAGTAGTTGTAGAAAATCTGAAGAATAATAGCAACCACAAGACCTGATACAGTTGTAATCAAAGCTACTTTAATACCACCAGCCACAAGAGATGGGCTAATGTCACCAGCTACCTCGATAGCATCGAAAGCGCCAATCATACCGATTACTGTACCCATGAAACCTAACATAGGAGCCAAAGCGATGAAAAGTGCAATCCAGCTTAATCCTTTTTCCAAAAGACCGGCTTGAACACCACCGTAAGAAATAACTGTTTTTTCAACTACATCGATACCGTGATCGAAACGATCAAGTCCCTGGTAGAAGATACTGGCAACTGGTCCGCGAGTAGTACGACATACTTCTTTTGCAGCCTCTACACCACCACTTTCTAATGCTTCTTCAACACTAGCCAACAGTTTTTTAGTATTGCTTGTTGCAAGGTTAAGGTAAAGAACTCTTTCAATTGCAAAGGCAAGACCTAAAATAAGGGCTACCAATACGAAGCTCATGAAAGCAGGGTCACCTTCAATAAATTTTTGTTTCATCTGACTGTGAAGTGATTTTCCTTCTTCTGCAGCGGCTGCAGCATCTTCTTCAGCTATTGCAGCAGATGTTTGCTCTACTTGTTCAGTAGCAGTTTCTGTGGCAGCTGCTTCTTCCTCCTGAGCAAGCGCTACATTCGATGCCATAAAAAACAGCATCCCAAATACGGCTATTAACGCGAATAGTCTTTTCATAATTGATTTGAATTTTTAATTAATAATCTCTTTGAATTTGTTTTTGTATTGATTTTTAAAATATTAATCCATTGTCCCACAAAAAACATGCCCCTATTCAAAAGCTTGTTTTTATTTTTAATGAACGTCCCATTTTTGCGGAGAGAGAGGGATTCGAACCCTCGGTACCCTTTCGGGGTACACACGCTTTCCAGGCGTGCCAGTTCAGCCACTCCTGCACCTCTCCAGTATTCGTTAGCGCGGCCTCCCAAAAATGAGGGCTGCAAATTAATAAAAAATTGTGAAAAAAAAACTTTGCTATTCACTAATTTCCCCGCGCAGACTTTTATTGAGGTACATTTTGATTTCGTCAGGTTTAAGGCCTTGCCCTAGCAAAAACATCAGCTTTGTAACTGCGGCTTCAGTGGTCATATCTTTTGCCGAAACTACCCCTGCATTAAGTAACTCAACACTTGTTTGATACTGCCCCATTACCACCTTTCCTCCCTGGCACTGGGTAACATTTAATACCACTATGCCTCGTTTAATGGCCCGCTTAATAGCATTAATCAGCCAGCGCGATGTAGGCACATTCCCAGATCCAAAAGTCTCAAGTACAACGCCTTTCAACCCGGGAGTATTTAACACCGAATTAAAAACGTTCTGGTTAATCCCCGGAAATATTTTCAGGATAACTACATTGTCATCAAAATCGGTATTTACTTTTAAAATCCCTTTATTTTCAGGATAATGAATAAACTCGATACTATATTTTATATCGATGCCGGCCACAGCCAAAGCCGGATAATTCACCGAACGAAACGCACTAAACAATTCGGCATCGCGTTTTAAAGTTCGGTTTCCTCGGTACAATTTAAAATCAAAATAAATACACACTTCGGGTACCAGGCATTCTCCCTGAACTTTTTCGGCTGCAATTTCAACAGCAGTTATCAGGTTTTCCTTTCCATCGGTGCGGATTACACCAATTGGCAGTTGCGATCCGGTAAAAATGATTGGTTTATCCAGATTCTCGAACATATAACTTAAGGCCGAGGCAGTATAAGCCATCGTGTCGGTTCCGTGAAGAACAACAAAACCATCGTATGCATTATAATGCCGCTCGATAGTTTTGGCAATTTTAATCCATGAAATCGGATTCATGTTAGAAGAATCGAGAGCCGGATTAAAAGTGATGGTCTTTATTATGAAATCAAACTTCTTCAACTCAGGAACCACCTCCTGGATTTTATCAAACTTCACCGGTTTCAAGGCACCATTTTTGGCATCCTGAACCATACCAATGGTACCTCCGGTATATATTATTAATATAGAAGTCTTTTTGGCAGCTCTTGCGGTCATTGCAGTTTTTAATTAGGACTGCAAGTTATCAAATTCCGAATAAATTACGGGCATTGGTTGTGGTAATTTCGGCAAGACGAGTTAGCGGTAAGCGGTATACATCAGCAACTTTCTGGGCTACATGAATAAGATAGGAACTCTCGTTGCGTTTACCTCTTTTGGGAACCGGCGCCAGATAAGGTGAATCGGTTTCAAGGACCAGGTGATGCGGGTCGATTTCTTTGATTACTTCACCGAGGTTGCTGTTTTTAAAAGTAACAACTCCACCAATTCCGAGCAAAAATCCCAGTTCTGTTATTTTTTGCGCTTCCTCCACCGTTCCGCTAAAACAATGAAAAATTCCACGCAAAGTTCCGTCTTGCTCTTCTTTTACAATTTCGTAGGTTTGATCGAATGACTTTCGAACATGCACAACAATGGGCAGGTTTAACTTTTTTGCCAAACGTATCTGATAACGGAAAGCCTCTTTTTGTTCCTGTTCATATTTGCTTTCCCAATACAAATCAATACCTATCTCGCCAATACCATAGAATTTGCGTCGTTGCAACCAGTATTCAATGGCTTCCAACTCCTCTTCGTAGTCTTCTTCCACCGAGGTTGGATGCAACCCAATAAGCGGGAAACATAAATTTGGATAAGCCCCGGCCAGATCGAGCATATGTTTTATCGAGCCGGAATCAATGTTCGGCAGAATAATCTTTTTGATTCCACTCTCATCGGCCCGCTTTAATGCTTCGTCGCGATCGTGAATAAAATCCTCTGAATATATATGCGAATGTGTATCTATTAACATCTAGGTACGTTTACCTTAAGCTAACTGTTGCCAGTTCTCCTATCTATCCTTTATTTATACTTTTAATATTCTGTGAAACCAGATATTTTAACCTTAATTGCCGACAAAAGTAAAAAAGTGTTTGTTCCTTACCCTCTTTTTAACTTTACCTAAAAATTAAATTTTCACTTTCCGGGATTGCCACATCGCTGAACTGCGTATAAAATAAAACATCCGCCCGAAATCCGGACGGATGTTTTTATCATATCAATATTAAGTATTTCTTAACCGGACTACACAACTCCCTGTGCCAGCATGGCTTCGGCTACTTTAACAAAGCCGCCGACATTGGCTCCTTTTACATAGTCAACTTTATTTCCTTTTGTGCCATAACTTACGCACGTTTCGTGAATCGCTTTCATAATTCCCTTTAAACGCTCGTCCACTTCTTCGCGTGGCCAGTTAATTCGCATACTGTTTTGCGACATTTCGAGTCCGGAAACAGCAACACCACCGGCATTTACTGCTTTACCCGGAGCATAATCCATCGCCTCGCTTAAAAAGTCGACCGCATCGGCAGTACATCCCATATTTGATGCTTCGGCCAACAGTTTACACCCATTTTTAGCCAATTCTTTTGCATCTTCCAAACCAACTTCGTTTTCGGTGGCACAAGGCATTGCCAAATCAACCGGCACTTCCCACGGGCGTTTACCGGCAACGAACACGGCATCGAATTCGTCGGCATATGGCGAAACAATGTCATTATTGGTGGCGCGCAACTCTAGCAGATACTCGACTTTATCACCGGTAATTCCATTTTTATCGTAAATGTAGCCATCAGGCCCTGAAATGGTAACCACCTTTCCTCCAAGCTCGTTAATTTTAGAGATGGCTCCCCAGGCAACGTTTCCAAATCCCGACACTGAGATTGTCTGGCCTTCAATCTCTTTTCCAATACGGTGCAACATGTGTTGTGCAAAATATACTGCACCAAAACCTGTCGCTTCCGGACGAATTAAACTTCCGCCCCAAGCCAAACCTTTTCCGGTTAATACACCTGTAAATTCGTTTTTAATTCGTTTATATTGTCCAAACAAGTATCCAATCTCACGTCCGCCAACGCCAATATCACCGGCAGGCACATCGGTATGTGGCCCGATATGGCGATACAGTTCGGTCATAAAACTCTGGCAAAACCGCATAATTTCGCCATCGCTTTTTCCTTTCGGGCTAAAGTCTGATCCGCCTTTTCCTCCACCCATTGGCAAAGTTGTAAGGCTATTTTTAAATGTTTGTTCAAATCCTAAAAACTTCAAAATACTCAGGGTTACACTGGCATGAAAGCGCAAACCTCCCTTATAGGGTCCCAATGCCGAGTTAAACTCAACACGGTAACCACGGTTTATTTGCACTTCGCCACGGTCGTCGACCCAAGGTACACGAAACATAATTACCCGCTCGGGTTCAACCATGCGTTCCAGAATTTTAGCGCGCTGGTATCGTGGGTTCTTTTCGTAAAAATCCCAAACCGAACCAATAACTTCTTCTACCGCTTGGTGAAATTCATTTTCGCCGGGAGTTCTGTGCTCCAGATTTGCGATGAATTCATTTATATCTGTTTTCATAAGGTTAAAAATTAGAAGACATCCAATACAAGGCTGCCCCATTAAAAATCATATTCATTTATGCACTTTTGCAATCAAATAATGATTGTTTGGCAAAGGTAGAGAAGTAAAAAAATAAATAACAAGCTTTTTCGAAGATTTACCAAAACGCATATCTCCCTGGATATCTGACTATTACCCTTAATCAAAAAGATGTTAAAAAACACTGTGTGACGGAAATCAGTATTCCTGACATCATTCCCTGAAACACCTCAAAAACAGGCAATTGTAAGTTTTTACATCTCCAAAGTTTAAAATTCTAACTATTGTATTTAAGAAACTTTAGCGCCTGTAATTTAATAACTGCTTTTTCTATCAAAGTATCAAAATACAACGCTCAGTTTAAGCCGGCAAACACAACGCATAACCAGGCGCGTTCATTTTTGAGAAATAAAATCAAAAAAACGGGTATAAAAAAAGCCCCTCCCAAACGGGAAGAGCTTTCTGTATTTTTGTGAGCTGATTTTTACATCATGCCGCCCATGCCGCCCATACCTGGACCACCCATTGGCATTGCTGGAGCATCTTCTTTAACTTCAACAATTACTGTTTCAGTAGTTAAGAACATACCGGCAATTGAAGCAGCGTTTTCAAGCGCAACACGAGTTACTTTTGCAGGGTCGATAACACCTGCTTCGTATAGTTTCTGATACTCATCAGTGCGGGCATTGTAACCATAGTCGCCTTCGCCGTCTTTTACGTTTT
>NZ_JBFHGM010000271.1:0-6911 GCF_041583095.1 Draconibacterium sp. | reverse complement strand
TGTCATACAGCGAAGAGCCCAACCTTATTCTTGCTGAAAAAGACCCGGGGCTGAACCAGAAAAGTATTGAAAAGGAAGAAGCTAAAAAATATCTCATGCAACTGATTGAGTCGTTGCCTGTGAACTACCGAACGGTGATTACGTTATTTCATCTGGAGGAGTTCTCGTACAAAGAGATAGAAGAGATTACAGGAATGCCCGAAGGAACCATTAAAAGTTACCTGAGCCGGGCACGAAAATTATTAAAAGGCAAGATTGAAAAAGTTGCCCGTTTGGAACAAACTAATATATTTGCTGACTATGTATAACGAAGATCGGAATTTTGACACAGACAAACTGCTGAAAGAGGCGTTCACTTCGGAGCCGGAATTCAAGCTGTCGGAGAATTTTACCGATGCCCTTGTTAAAAAGGTGGAGCAGCGTTTTGCCTGGAAACAATATATCAGGGAATTTACCATTTATCTGGCCGTTATACTCGGAATTATGCTTGTTGTAGCAATACTGGCTTTTGTTTGGTACGATGTTACCGTATCGGGCTGGATGGCGTTCTTTACAAAAAATGCTTCGCTGGTGGTTGGCATAAACCTTTTGATGGTGTTTGTTTTATTTGCCGACCGGGTATTGTTAAGGTATTTCATGTACCGGGCATCATCAGAATAAGCCCCTGACTTTCGCAATAAATACGTGTTGAGGAAAATGATCGCTTTTTACTCAGTTATCATCCTATAATCGGTTAGGAAAAGAATAAAAAGTACGATAAAAGCAACATCGATGAGACCAAAGACAGCAAAAACAACATGTGGCAGTTCGCCAATTCCCCAGTTGTACAAAGCCACCCAGGCATAGGCAAATTTGTAGGCCACCGCAACTTTTACAATCTCGACATTTCGTTTAATGTTGCGGTAAACAAACCAGTACAATATTCCCTGGGCAAAAACAAAAGCAGCATTTAGCTGCAGGTAAGCTTCTGTTTCGGGCAGCGGAATGTTAAACATGGCATACACATTTGGATACAGCAGAAAAAAAGAAACGCCCAGAATAAGATCGTAGGCGGCAGCAATAAGAAAAACTGTTTTGTAAAATTTCAATGTTCTCATAGTGGTTCCTCCTTTCGGTTAAAGAACGCTGAAGCAGCGATTTTTGGTTATCTATCGCTGTTTACTAGAAGCAGGTTGAAATGGTTGTGGAAATAGAGTTGCATGCCACAAGTTGGAAACCTGTCGAAAAATCAGTGCTGAATTATTGACGCATTTCTGCATTAAAGCATTTTCCCATTTTTACCACAGAGTTACACAGAGAAGCAACAGAGTTTCACAGAGAAAATGAGGATGATTCATGGACATATGCATTTCCAAATTAGCACAATTACCCATTCACAAATTAGTCCTTCAGTCCCTCAATCCTTCAAACTTTCATTCCCTTAATCCTTCTCACTTCTTATTCCGCAGGTAAATCACCTGGCCCAACCGGGGCTGCTCACCTTTTTTCATATCGTTACGGCGGTAAAGCGGTTTCAGTTTTATACCATACAGTTGCGAGATGTAATGCATGGTTTCGCCTTGCTGTGCACGGTGTGTAAGATGGTCTTTTTCTGATTTATTCTTCTTGTACTGAATATAAACCACCTCGTTAGGAATTGGGCGGTGTCCGGGTGGCTGATCGTTATATTTATACAACTCCCAGTCTTTTAAACCAAGCTCCTGTGCCAGGATTTCGTAGGTATCGCCTTTTTGTGCCACCACGGCTTTTACACGGTTAATTTTGGTAGCCTTGTGCGTGTTGAATGGCCTGATCGTAAGTGCTCCGGTTTTATCGGTATCAAGCACATTGTATGCCGTTTGTTCTCCCATGGGGCGAAAAGTCATTTTCTTGTCGAGCCGGTGAAGTTTGTTCTCTTCAATTATTCGAATCAGACGTTTGTCGTAATCGTGAGCCGTAGCATAACCCGCTTTTTTTAACCCTTTTGCCCAGGCTTTGTAATCCGTAGGGTCGAGCAGAAACAAGGAGGCGTAACGCGGATTTTCCATCAGGAAATTGGTGTGGTCGATGTACGAATCTTCCACCGAGCGGTAACTTCTGAAACACTCGTTACGGCGGTCGTCGTCGTAATACACTTTTTTACCTTTCCAGCTACTTTTACATTTTATGCCAAAGTGATTGTTTGATTTTCGCGACAGTTCGCTGTTGCCGTTGCCCGACTCCAGACAGCCCTGTGCCATGGTAATACTTGCAGGGATTCCACTGCGGTTCATCTCTTCAATAGCCAGTAGTTGCCACTGCCTGATGTACTCTTCGCGTGTTATGTTTTGCGAAAATGCGCTTGCGGCCAGTAAAATAAAAAGGATAAAGGAAATTATGTGTCTCATGTTTCTGTTACAACGTTTGCTGATGCCAAAAATAAAATACCCTGGGGCATTTGCCTACCAAATGCAGAGCATTTTATAAACAATGAAACGTGAGTAAGATGGGTTTATTGGCTATTGATGAAAAGAAATTGGGGAGAGAACCACAATACTATGTCAGTAAATGGCTGTATTGGCAGAATTACTACTTACCCCGAAGACGTTTTCATAAAAGTTGGGATTTCGGAGCCGGTTCTCCATCAAGGTGTAATAACTTCGATGGAGAACCGAAACCCGAATAAAACTCATCAACCTTCCTTGTTTTATAAGCCCATTTTTGTCACTTCGCTTTTCTGTGAACTGCGACAACTGTTTGTTCTGTTGAGCTCGAAGCTATAACAGAACCCGTTGATAAACAAGGCCAATAACTAGTCAAGAGGTTTTATAAAATTCATCAACGCTCTGTCGTGATTATTTACAATTTTGCATTCATTATCAAAATACATGGTAGCACCGTTTCCCGGAGTGTATTGTTCCCACGCTGGAAGCACACCATCAACATTTGGATTCCCTGATTTCACAAAGTTTATCCATGCCGAACTCATTTTGTCAGCTAATTTCCAGGCTTCATCGGTATTGCCGGTCCAGTCTGCTCTCAGGTCAACGGTATTGAATGCCAACGGAATGTCGAGACCATGAAACGAACCTTTCGATGCATTGTCAACACCACTTTTCCAGGCCAAAAAGTAAACATACAGCGGGGCATCTGTTTCCTGTGCCCGAGCGTCTGCAGTTCGAATGGTAAATGGCCTGAAAGTCTTGTCAACAGAAAGCAGATCCTGCGGAGTGAAATCGGGATAAGCCTCTGCAAACAGCGAAATGTATTCATCGGTTTTGTCGCCATATTCTTTTGCCAGGCGTTCTTTAGCCTCTTCCAAAGTCAGTTCTTTTTCGCCATAAGCGGTGCGCATCAGCTCATTTAGTGTGGTACCCATCATAAGCGGAATATCGTGAGAAATGTCTGCAAACCCGGGACTGAAAGGTTGTTGCAACAAAACATCACCGTCGGCAGAAGGTGCAAATCCAAACATGGTTGGCGAGCCCGGTATTCTCGGACCCGATGTTTTGGCAATTGCATCGTTGCCGGCTTTAACCAGCCCTTTGTAAGGGATCGTATCTAGTTTCTCAACATCGTTTGGTGTAAGTCCCAGGTTTTCAAGTACGGCTAATCCCAAAGCTTGCGATTTCTCTTTGGTCATTGTATTTATCAATGTTCCACTCTGAATAATGGCCTTGTGAAACAAACCTTTTGCCGCCGGCATACACATGATGGTGCCCACTTTTCCGCCGCCTCCTGATTCGCCAAGAATTGTTACATCAGCAGGGTTTCCACCAAACTGCTCAATATTTTTCTGAATCCATTCCAGGGCTTTCACAATGTCGAGCACTCCCACATTGGCCGATTTTGCATACTTATCGCCACATGCCGACAGGTCAAGAAACCCAAGAATATTCAAACGGTGATTTATGGATACGAAAACCACATCACCTTTTTTCGCCATAGCTTCGCCATAAGTCATCGGATCGTTGCTGGCACCGGTATGAAATCCGCCGCCATGTAGCCAAAGCATCACCGGGCGTTTTTTTCCATCCAGTATTCCCTGCGTCCAAACATTTGCACTAAACAGTTCTTTTTCGTTCTGAACAGAATCGGGATACCAGGGTACCACTTGCCGGGCTACCGGCCCAAAGGCGGTACATTCGCGAAGTCCGTTCCAGGCATCAGGTTCCTGCGGAGGCATAAATCGTTCGGCCTTGGCGTAAGGAATCCCCTTAAAAGCGTATACACTATCGTTAATACTGCCCGATATCGTACCAGAGGTGGTTTTTATAACCGGTTGCTGATTGTTGTTTGGTTTTGGTTTACAAGCCGTAAGACAAAATCCGGCTATAAGGGCAAAAAAGAATGTAACCTTTACTACTCGTTTCATACTTATAAATTTACTTAGGTTTAAATCAAATTTTATCTTTTGTTAATCAGATAGTGGTTCGTTCTGATCTGGTGTTGTAATATGCTTTGACTCCGAATTGTGAAATGGTTTAACCGCTGAATTAAACTTGGTTAAACCATATGGCTGATTGAGGGAGGATTGGGTAAAGCGTTTTTCATCACATTGTGTATTTTAATTTAGAAAAAGCAAAACAACAAAAGGCTACCCATACCAGGAAACTTTTTTCTTTCAGGTAGTGTCCTGTTCTCACTCTAGCATTCTGTAAGAAGAGAAAGGTACCATAGTGAAGAACATACTTCCATTTAATATAAAATTGTACATTTGAGAAAAATACCCGTTTATGCGAAGGAAGGAACTCACGATAAAAGTTTGCGAATACGATGCGGTAGATGAATTACCCGAGAGCGATCAGAGATTGTTGCTGGCAGCGCGCGAAGCCAGTAAAAATGCATATGCACCGTATTCGAAATTTTGTGTGGGAGCCGCACTTTTGCTCGAAAACGGCGAGGTGGTAACCGGCAGTAACCAGGAGAATGCTGACTTTACCGATGGACTGTGTGCTGAGCGGGTAGCCCTGTTTTATGCTAACTCTACTTACCCCGACCAGGCAGTAAAAGCCATTGCCGTTACGGCACAAAATTCGCACGGATTTCTGGAACTTCCGGCGCAACCCTGCGGTTCGTGTCGCCAGGTGCTGGTTGAAACCGAGTTTCGCTACAGCCAGCCCATTCGCATCATACTCGATGGCCGTAAACACATACAGGTTTTGGATGGCGCCGATAATTTGCTGCCCTTTGCGTTTAAACCGAAGGATCTGGATTAGAGGAGTGCAAGGCAAAAGGTAAAAGTAGACAGTCAAAAACAGCAAAAAGACAAAAGCTGAGTATGGCTGTCATCCCGACGAGCCCCGAAACTTCGGGGGAGGAGAGATCTGTTTCAGTTCTCCTTTACACGTTTGGGTTTTATAAAAAAATCATTGCGAGCTTATTGAAGCATTTCAGCATTAAATCATTTCCGCATTTACTCATTCACTCAATTGCCCATTCACCACAATCCTTCACTCCTTCAATTCACACTTCCACCGGACTAAATTTCCCGGCTTTAAAAAGTTTCATAAACTCGTCCCACACCGGATCTTTTGGCGGGTCGGCAACAATAGTAAGCGGTTCTTTGCGCACGGGGTGCATCAATTCTACTTTGCGTGCATGCAAGTGAATTCCTTTATTTTTGTTCGACCGTGGTGCGCCGTATTTTAAATCACCTTTAATGTGCATTTTTAGCTGGCGCAGCTGAACCCTGATCTGATGATGACGCCCGGTGTGAATTTCCACCTCCAGCAAATGATAGCGGTCGATACTGGCCACATGACGGTAGGTGAGGCTGGCAAATTTTGATCCCGGTTTTGGCTCGGTATAGGCGTAACTTCGGTTTTTCTCTTCGTCTTTGCGCAGGTAATGTTCCAACGTGTCGGTGTATTTTGGCGGACGTTTATCAACCACAGCCCAATACACTTTTCGCATGCCGTCTTTGGTTTGGAAAAGTTTGTTTAACCGTGGCAGTACTTTGCTGGTTTTCGCCAAAA
This sequence comes from Draconibacterium sp., assembly GCF_041583095.1. NCBI lineage: Bacteria > Pseudomonadati > Bacteroidota > Bacteroidia > Marinilabiliales > Prolixibacteraceae > Draconibacterium > Draconibacterium sp. The sequence goes on along the minus strand of NZ_JBFHGM010000271.1, from coordinate 975 downwards.
TAAGAATACCGCTTGTTGGGCGGTCGAGGCGGTGAGGCAGGCCAAGGTAAACATTTCCCGGTTTGTTATATTTCACTTTCAGGTAATGTTTAACCTTGTCCAAAACGGTTTCGTCGCCGGTTTTATCGCCCTGCACAACATCGCCGCATGCCTTGTTTATTGCAATAATATGATTGTCTTCGTATATTACTTCCATCGTTAGCGCCTAGCTATTAGCTTCAAGCTACAAGTAAGAAAATTTATTTCAAACTTCCAGCCACGTACTTTTGCCTTCCTACTTTTTCCTTTTTCCTTGAATCCTAATACTGTTCCTTATCGCTCGGGAAATCCTGCGATTTTACATCGTTTATATAATTTCCTACGGCACCTTTAATTTCGGCTGCCAGGTTGTGGTATCTGCGCAAAAAACGTGGCGAGAACTGTTGTGTAATTCCCAGCATATCGTGGATTACCAGTACCTGACCGTCAACACCGCCACCGGCACCAATTCCAATTACCGGAATCTTTAGTTTTTTGGCAACCTGTTCGCCAAGTGATGCAGGAATTTTCTCCAGCACAATTGCAAAACAACCGGCTTCTTCCAGCAGTTTGGCATCGTTGATCAGCTTCTCTGCTTCGGCTTCCTGTTTGGCACGCACCGTGTAAGTCCCGAATTTATGAATCGACTGTGGCATTAATCCCAGGTGTCCCATCACCGGAATTCCGGCCGAAAGGATACGTTTTACCGATTCTATTACTTCTTCGCCACCTTCCAGTTTTACCGCGTCGGCAGCTGTTTCTTTCATTATCCGAATGGCTGAATTTAATGCTTCGCGCGAATTGCCCTGGTAGGTTCCGAAAGGAAGGTCGACCACAACAAGTGCACGGTTTACGGCACGCACCACCGATGCTCCCATAAAGATCATTTCGTTAAGGGTGATAGGTAGCGTGGTTTCGTGCCCCGCCATTACGTTCGAGGCCGAATCGCCAACCAGA
>NZ_JBFHGM010000270.1:0-6924 GCF_041583095.1 Draconibacterium sp. | reverse complement strand
TTGAGGCGATGGAAGCGTTGCCCGATTATCAAAAAAGTGTACGATCGATAAAACGCCTGGCAGAAACCAATATCATTAATGGCGATTACGAAGTGGCAAAAAAATACCTTCACATACTGCAAAAAACCTTGTACTACAAAAAATGGGCTACCCGGTCACTCGAAATTATAATGAATGAAAAAGATGTAGAACAGCATCTTGAATGGGGATGGCTCCGAAAAGCACGTATTCAGGGCGATTTCCTGTTTAGCGAACAGGAAAAGCTAAACATGATCGGATTGCTATTTATGAATAACCGCCGAAACATGATCGCCTTCGAATATTTATTGGCAGCAACACTACTGGAGAAAGACCTGCAACTTTTTACTCGCTATTTCCCGTTGTCGGGTTCGCTCAATTACAAAGTTATTCCAAAACATTTTCAGGAAGCTTTGTTGTACATTTGGGAAATAAACAACGAAGACCCGACGAAAGAAATTTCGTACCCCATAAACAACACCATTACAGTACAATTAAGCGATTACAAAAAACAGTACGCCAACACACGCGACGCCAGAATAATTGAAAAAAGATTTGGCGATACGTTCTGGTATTACCTGCATTTCAGAAATTAAAAACAAACAAGCATGTTAAAGCATATTTATATACTTCTCACAGGTCTAACAATTGTTTTATTCTCTTGCACACCGGAAATTAAGCCGGATGTAATTAAAGACGAATTGCCCGAAATATTCCCGGATTACTGCAATGTAACTGTTCCGGCCACAATTGCCCCGCTTAACTTTCGTATGAAAGAAGAAACAGAGGGTATTGCAGCAACATTAAAAGGTGCAAATGGAGAAGAAATCAGAGAAAAGGGAAAAACGCATGTTGAGTTTCCGGCAAAAAAATGGACAAAGGTTCTAACCGAAAATATTGGTAAGGAACTTTCGGTAACAGTAGCGGCAAAAACCAATAATAAATGGGTGAAATATGCAGAATTCAAAATTTATGTGAGCACCGACCCCATCGATCATGGTTTGGCGTATCGGCTAATTGCTCCGGGTTACGAAGTTTGGAGTAAAATGGGAATTTACCAGCGCGAGCTGGCCTCATACGATCAGGATGCAATTATCGAAAATACCTTACTAACCGGCAGTTGCGTTAATTGTCATTCCTTCCGGCTTACCGATCCTAACGATATGAGCTTGCACATTCGTGGGGAAAAAGGTGGTACCGTTCTGAAAACTGATGGCGATGTAAAGCTCCTGAATACAAAAACACCAAAAACCATTTCAAACTTTGTATATCCTTTCTGGCACCCAAGTGGCGACTACATCGCCTATTCAGTAAACAACATCCGACAGGTTTTTCACGAAACCAAAGACAAACGTGTTGAGGTGTTTGATTCGGAATCAGATCTGATTATTTACGATGTAAATAAAAACAAAACGCTGTATTGCGATGACATAATGACCAAAGATCATTTCGAGACTTTCCCGTCGTTTTTGCCCAATGGAAAGAAACTGTATTTCTGTGCTGCCGATGCCAAACAAATGCCAATGGAATACAAAGATGTTCGTTACAACCTGTGCAGCATCGATTTTGATCCGCAAACCGGAACTTTTGGCAACAACGTGGATACACTCTTTAATGCCGCTGCTATCGAAAAAAGTATCACGTTCCCTCGTCCATCACCCGACGGAAAATACATCATGTTTACGTTGGTAGATTACGGCAATTTCTCGATTTGGCACCCGGAGGCCGATTTGTATTTATACGATGTAGAAAGTGGCGAAACTCGTCCGTTGGAAACCGCAAATAGCAACGACACTGAAAGTTACCACTCATGGTCGTCAAACTCGCGTTGGTTTGTGTTTAGCAGCCGCCGAATCAACGGTTTATATACCCGCCCTTATATTTCTCATATCGACAAAAACGGCAAGGAAAGCAAACCATTTTTATTACCGCAGAAAAATCCTGACTATTACGAGGAACTGCTGTTTTCATACAATATTCCAGAGTTTATAAACAAGAAAGTGGAGCTGGATGCGCGCACAGTTGAACACCTGGCCAACACAGAAGGAACAAATGTAGATCAACGCGAATAAGCAATAAATACATTTACAGACAGATAACATCGTCCGAATCTGGAACGGGCTGTGTTTTGTTGCTGACAGAGCTGTTTGGGGATCGAATCAACTTCCCGGGTTTAGTGAAGAAAAGGAAATGAGTTACGATAATCTTGTGAAAAAACAAGATTGGCCCGGAATTATTAGCTGGCCGAAACGTATCCTTCGTTTGGTGCACAATCGAAACTGCCCCGGTCTCTTGCTTTGGCAAAAACCGGACAAATGAGCACGAAACCTTTTCATTTCAGCCCTGAGCCGTACGACTTTTTATGAATGCTTATTTTGCACATATTCACGAAAAAGGCAATTTCCGACAAGCTATTTTTACTGCCTCAAAAACATCCGAATTTTTATAAATCTTTTTTGTTTCCCTTTAATTTACCCGAGTTATCGATAAAACCAATACCGGTAAGCGCAATGCAAATTGAAAAGGCCGCGAAACAGTCTATCGGCGAGAAACAAAAATTCTATACAACACTTTAATGCAAATGGCTCAGGTTTAACTATTTTGATTTGGAAAGAAATTTGAAATAATTCAACGATTTCTTTAACTGTTAATAAAAAATTTATACTTTTGCATCCACTTTTTTGGAATCGTGAGCTGGAAGAGCAAATATAATATTGAGTTTAAAGGTCTTAAAGAAGGCCTGCACGATTACCAATTTGAGGTAAACGAAAAGTTCTTTGAGCATTTTGAGGAGAGTTTGGTTGACAACGGGGAAGTTAGCGTAAAAGTTGAACTTGAAAAACGAAGTGCATTTCTGAGATTAAGCTTTGCACTTGAAGGATGGTTAGAGCTTGTATGCGACCGCTGCCTCGACAATTACAATCAAGACGTGTCTTTAGAAACCGAATTATTTGTAAAATTTGGTGAAGAAGATGAGTTTGAAGACGGCGACAATGTTATCTGGGTTTTACCCGAAGAACACGCCATCAACCTGGCTCAAATTATTTACGAATACGTAACACTGAGTATTCCGTTGCGGCATGTTCATCCGGATGAAAGCGGAGAAAACGGCTGTAACCAGGAAATGATTGACAGATTAAATAATATTACACAGTTCGATGCGGAGGATGATGAAGAAGAAGAAATTGATCCGCGCTGGGCTGCATTAAAAAACTTAAAGAATAATAATTAAAAATACATAACAATGGCACATCCAAAGCATAAAACATCGAAAGCTAGAAGGGATAAAAGACGTACCCATTACAAAGCAGTTGCCCCTACTCTGGCTACTTGCTCAAACTGTGGAACAACTGTTAAATACCACACAGTATGTCCTGAATGTGGTTACTACAGAGGTAAACAAGTAATTGAAAAAGAAATTGCATTATAGTTAAATAAGCATCCGGAAGTTCCGGATTTAACTAACAAAAATCCATCTTTGGTAAGTTCCGAAGATGGATTTTTTGTGCCCCCCTGATCGCATTTCCTATTTTCTGATTTTTCGAACAATGTTATAAATTGTTCAGCCATAAAGAACATTTTTTCACCTCTGCACACCACATCTGTTGGCATTTCTTTGCTGTCTCCTGTAAATCGCTCTACATTTATCCCCGGTAAAAAAAAGACCAGAATTATATTTTCAGTAAACAAAAATTAGTATTTGAATAATGGCTAACATAAGGGCAGCAATTACAGGAGTTGGAGCCTACCTCCCGGAATACCGGTTAACAAACGAGGAAATCAGCAAGATGGTTGATACCTCGGACGAGTGGATCATGCAACGAATTGGGATTAAGGAGCGAAGGATTTTAAAGGAAGAAGGAAAAGCAACCAGCGACATGGGGGCTCGTGCAGTGGAGAATTTGCTGGAAAAAACCGGCACATCGCCCGATGAAGTCGACATGTTGATTTGCGCCACCATCACCCCGGACATGAACCTTCCGGCAACAGCCAATATTATTGCTCACAAAACAAATATTCATAACGCCTGGAGTTTCGATTTGAATGCTGCTTGCTCAGGATTTATTTTTTCTCTGTCAACTGCAACACAGTTTATCGAATCGGGGCGCTACAAAAAGGTAGTAATAGTTGCCGCCGAAAAAATGTCGTCGATTATTAACTACGAAGATCGCACCACCTGCCCGCTTTTTGGCGATGGCGCTGCAGCCGTTTTGGTTGAACCAAGCACCGAAGATGTTGGTGTTATCGACTACATTAACCGTGTTGATGGTTTAGGACGTCATCACCTGCACATTAAAGCCGGCGGATCGTTAAAACCGGCCTCCGAAGAAACCGTAAAAAATAAAGAACACTATTTATACCAGGAAGGACAAGCTGTTTTTAAAGCTGCTGTATCGAGCATGGCCGATGTTGCTGCTGAAATTATGGAAAAACACAACATCAGCTCTGAAGATGTTGCGTGGCTTGTTCCACACCAGGCCAATATGCGCATTATTGAGGCTACCGCCCGCCGAATGGGGATTAGCAAAAAGCAGGTAATGATTAATATCCGCAAATACGGAAATACCACAGCAGCTACCATTCCGCTTTGTTTGTGGGATTACGAAAAACAACTTAAAAAAGGCGACAACATTATTCTCGCTGCTTTTGGTGCCGGATTTACCTGGGGAAGCACCTATTTAAAATGGGCGTACGATTCGGAATAGAAGCTAACAATAGAAGTTAAATTTTGCCGTTCTGTTTGTGGGACTCTAAATGAATATTTTTTTGCCGAAGATGCATTTTATTGTATATTCAGGCACCCAATTAATAAGGACAGTTAAGAAGATTTAAACCATGGCAAAACAAAACACTAGAACGTTTGGCGAAACCCCCGATCAGGCGATTAATATTTTAGGCGAAGGTACACTCATTAAAGGCGATATTTCGGCAAGTAGCGATATTCGCATTGATGGGCAACTGGTTGGAAACCTGGAAGCAAAAGGCCGGGTTGTTATCGGCCCAAAAGGCAAAATCGATGGCAAGGTAAAATGCAATAACGTTGAGATTGCCGGTTTTATAAAAGGCAAAGTTTATGTTGATGAGCTTTTGAACATGAAAGCCTCGGCAAAAATTGAAGGCGATATTGTGGCCGGAAAACTGGCCGTTGAACCCGGTGCAACTTTTACCGGAACCTGCGCCATGGGAGCAGCCAGTGCCCCTGCAAAAGAAGATGCAAAGGAAAAAACCTTATACAACGAAAAAAACTAATTCGTTTATTCGCTACTCCAGCCTGGGGTTCGAAATGATGGCCATTATCGGAGGTTTTACTTTTCTTGGCTATAAAATCGACCAATGGATGGATAACGAATTTAAAGGCTTTACACTTGCACTGGTACTTTTTGGTGTAATTGCATCGATTATTTATGGTGTAAAAAACCTATTGAAACCGGATAATAAATCGAAAAAAACGAAAAAGTAAATGAAGGCTTTCATCGTAAAACTTACCGGAATATCTCTGGCTATTACCCTAATTGGCTGGCTGGTATTTTCGCTGGCATTCCCCGAATACTACCTGCCGGTATTTCCTTTTCTGTTACTTTTCTTTTATCTGGCAACAATGGGTATTCATTCCTACCAGCTTAAAATGGCAAAAAAAGATATCGGCAAATTTACCCGTAGCAATATGCTCGTTACATTTTTCAAACTCGTTCTATACTCGGTGGTAGCCGTTGTATATATTGCTGTTGATAAAGAAAATGCCCTCCCGTTTGTTATTTGTTTAATGCTGCTATACCTGATTTACACTTTTTTTGAAGTAACCGAGATTACAAAGGCAACTAAGTCGGCTGAAAGAAAATAAGACTCCATCGCTTCCCTTCCTCACACAAAAACAGGTTTTTAAACATGGTTAATTCTAAAATGAAAAATGCCAAATTCCATTCACGGTCCAAAAAATCTTATAAATTTGTGAACCTTAGAACGGAATATTCGTTTTAACAACCTGACAAAATTCTTATCGAGAAGCGTTTGTTTAAAGTGTTTTTACAAGACAAGTTAAAACAAAGAAAAAACTGAATTAACCATGCTTAAGCTTACCAAAGCCTTCATTATACTGTTTGCCGTTTCATTATTAGGTTATGGCCAGCTTCAGGCTCAACACGGGCACGAAGAAAAAGAGACACGCGCAACAGAAAGTCATTCAGAAGAAAACGAAGATCATGCTTCAGACGCACACGCTGAAGAAGGATTTAACGCCGGAGAATTTGTGATCGATCACGTGTCGGATTCGTACGACTGGCACATTACAGATTGGAAGGGGACACCAATCAGCATTCCGTTACCAATTATATTATACAGCAAACAACCGGAATTACACGATGGAAAAGCTTTTCAGGTGTTTATGTCATCGAAATTTCACCACGGACACGGCGCCTACAAAGGTTTCCGCATTTCTGAAAGCGAAGAATATAAAGGCAAAGTGGTTGAGCTGGATGCAGCAGGACACGAAATTGGAACACCCATCGATATTTCAATAACAAAAACGATTGCCGGTATTTTGGCATCGGTAGTTATTTTATTGTGGCTGGTTTTTGCAACAGCAAATTTGGCTAAAAAGAACAAAGGAAAAGCGCCAACAGGTGTACAAAATGCCTTGGAACCGATCATCTTTTTTATTCGCGACGAAGTAGCAAAACCTGCCATTGGCGAACACAAATACGAAAAGTTCATGCCGTTCCTGCTAACCCTGTTCTTTTTTATCCTGATCAACAACTTCATGGGATTGATACCCATTCCGCCATTTGGAGCCAACGTTACAGGAAATATAGGGGTTACAATGGTACTGGCCTTATTCACATTTGCAGTAACCACAATTAATGGTAACAAACATTACTGGAAAGAGATTTACAACCCGGATGTTCCGTG
>NZ_JBFHGM010000269.1:0-6977 GCF_041583095.1 Draconibacterium sp. | reverse complement strand
TGAGCCTATTTGGTGGTTGTTTGTAACCTGGATGCCGATATATCTTTTCGATACCTATGGCTTTAATGTAAAAGAAGTCGCTTTATTCTTGTGGGTTCCATACGTTGGCGCTGCTGTTGGAAGTATCGCAGGAGGTTATGTGTCAGGTATGATTATCGCAAAAAACGGCTCAATCAATAAAGGACGTAAAACAACAATTGTAATTGGTGGCGCTATAATGCTTGCAGGATTAATCGCAACAATATTGTTTGGCGACACAGCTTTAAAATTCGTACTTATTGTATGCGCAGTCTTGTTCGGATTCCAATTCGCTATTGGTAATGTACAGACTTTACCAAGTGACTTTTTCAGTGGAAAATCAGTTGGGTCGTTGGCAGGATTGGGAGGAATGATTGGAGTATTCTCCGTAATCGTAATGAACTTCGTGGTTCCGGTTGTTGCCAAAATATCTTATACCCCAATATTTATTGCTATTGCAGCATTTGTGCCGCTGGGGGTTGGAGCCATTTACTTGTTCGCCAGAAATATAAAGTCGGTAGAAGAAAAATAAAAAACATTAATCAAATGAGTTTCATCTCTTAATTAGATGAAGCTTGAAAAAAACTTAAAAAAAATAGAGATTATGAGTTCAAAAGCAAAGGTAGCATTAATTACCGGTGCAACTGGTGGTATTGGTTTTGCGGTGGCAAAACAATTAGGGAAAGATGGGTATACTGTAGTTTTAAATGGTATTGAAGACGAAGCTGGTGCTGAAAGAGTAAAAGAGTTAGAGGCCGAAGGAATTACAGCAGAGTACTATGGCTTTGACATGACAGACTCGGCAGCTGTAACGGAATACATTACAAAAATTGGCGAAAAGTATGGGAAGATCGATGCTTTGATTAACAATACCGGAGGTATTGGCGTAAGAGCTCGTTTTGAAGAAATGACTGATGAGCAATACAAGTTTGTTATGGCTCTTAATTTGGATTCGGTTTTTTATGCTTCAAGAGCAGCTATCCCTTTCCTTAAAAAGGGTGAAAATGCATCTATTATCAACTATACTTCGAATGCAGCCTGGAATGGAGCAGGACCAGGTGCCGGTATTTATTCAGCTTCAAAAGGTGGCGTGCAATCAATTACGCGTGCCTTGGCTAAAGATTTGGCAGAATATGGAATTAGAGTAAATGCTGTTTCGCCGGGTACTATCGATACGCCCTTCCATGCGCAAATTAAAGCGACTAAACCAGAGCTTTTTGCTTCCTGGAAAAACAGTGTGTTATTAGGACGATTAGGTGAGCCGGAAGAAGTGGCTGGTGTTATTTCTTTCTTATTAAGCGATGCTGCATCTTTCATTACAGCTGAAACCATCCAGATTGGTGGTGGACAGGCATTGGGAATATAAAACCAGAGAATAGATTTTTTGGTGGTTTGTACTTTATATAAATCACCTTTCGCATAGTTTAGTTTAGTTAGTTTCAACAGCCGGATACATAAAAATTCTTCTGACATAAAGTATTTGTATTCGGCTGTTTTTATAAGATGAATGAATTAAGTTTTATACAGTTAGCGATTTTAAGTGCAGCGGGTGTTGTTGCCGGTTTTATTAATGTTGTTGCCGGAGGGGGGTCATTAATAACACTTCCGTTAATGATATTTTTAGGACTACCACCGGTTGTGGCAAACGGTACTAATCGTATTGGTATTATCGCACAAAATATTGTAGCTGTTACGAATTTTTCACGAAAGGGCATATTTATCTATCCGTTTAGTTTATATGCAGGAGGGATAGCTATTATTGGTTCGATTCTTGGCTCACTTCTGGCAATAGATATGGACGACCAGTTATTTAACCGGATATTATCAATTGTTATGGTTGTCACGGGCATTACAATCTTACTCAAGAATAAAAAAGCAGCATCACACAGTATAATTCCGGTTGTGAAAAATAAGATAGTTAGTTTGGTCCTTTTTTTCTTTATCGGCATTTACGGTGGTTTTATACATGTTGGTATTGGCTTTTTGATGATTATGATATTGTCACGAATAAATCAGTTGTCGCTAAAATATGCAAATAGCATTAAGGTTTTTGTGGCACTGTTATTTAGTATTTCATCAATTATTGTTTTTATCCTGAATGATGCCATAAACTGGAAAGTTGGTTTTGCACTGGCCATTGGAACATCGTTGGGTGGATATTTAGGAAGCCACTTCACCATGAAAAAGGGCGATAAATGGATAAGACTTATTCTAATTCTGGCCATCATAGTAATGGCAATAAAATTGTGGTTTTTTCAATAAATAATAATTAGTACAAAAATGAAGATCAAATCAAAATCAGAATGTACTTACGATTGCATTTCACTGGGTGAAGTTATGCTTAGGCTTGATCCGGGAGAAGGTCGTATAAGAACTGCCCGTCAGTTCAGAGCCTGGGAAGGTGGTGGTGAATACAACGTATCACGTGGACTGAGAAGATGTTTTGGAAAAAGAACTGCTATTATTACTGCCCTTGCAGATAATGAAGTAGGAGCCTTAATTGAAGATTTTATGCTTCAGGGAGGATTGGATACCCAATTTGTAAAATGGATGGATTATGATGGTTGTGGCCGAACCGTACGAAACGGATTAAACTTTACAGAAAGAGGTTACGGTATTCGCGGTGCAAAGGGTGTTTCCGACCGTGGTAATACTGCAGCGTCGCAGTTAAAACCAGGAGATATTGACTGGGAATACATTTTTGGAACACTTGGTGTACGCTGGATGCACACCGGCGGTATTTTCGCAGCACTCTCAGAAACTGCAGCTGAAACAGTTATTGAGGCTGTAAAAATTGCCAAAGAATACGGCACCATTGTTTCCTACGACTTAAACTACCGTCCATCGCTTTGGAAAGCCATTGGTGGCGAAAAGAAAGCTCAGGAAGTAAACCGAGAAATTGCCAAATATGTAGATGTAATGATCGGTAATGAAGAAGATTTTACAGCCTGTTTAGGTTTGGAAGTTGCCGGTAATGATGAAAACCTGAAGGAATTAGATCTATCTGGCTACAAACGCATGATCGAAAATGCGATAAAAGAATTTCCAAACTTCAAGGTAATTGCTACAACGTTGCGCACTGTAAAAACAGCTACTGTAAATTCATGGGGGGCAATCTGCTATTCAAATGGTGTAATACATGAAGCGGTGCATCGTGAAGATCTTGAAATTATGGATCGTGTTGGAGGTGGCGATAGTTTTGCATCAGGATTGATTTATGGTTTCCTTGAATTTAACGACGGAGCAGAAGCTGTAGAATATGGAGCTGCACATGGAGCTTTAGCCATGACAACACCTGGCGATACTACAATGGCTACCTTGTCTGAAGTGGAAAAAATCATTGGCGGTGGCAGTGCTCGTGTTGATCGGTAAAAGCCTAAACTGGATTAGCTGCTACTCGCAGCTTTTATTTAGATTTAAAAAAAAATAACCAAAATAAAAGGATAGAAGGATGAATAAATTAAAAGGTAAAAATGCTTTGGTTACCGGCACCTCTCAGGGTATTGGAGCAGCTATCTCAAAACTATTGATTGAAGAAGGATGCAATGTGTGCATGCACTATTTTAGTTCGAATGAGGAACCAATGCGTCTAAAAAAGATTGCTGAAGACAAAGGTCAGAAAGCAATTTGTTTACAAGCTGATTTAACCAACGAACAGGAAACTAAAAAGTGTGTAAGCAATGCAGTTGAGGCAATGGGTACTTTTGATATTCTCATAAACAACTCCGGTTCGCTTGTAAAACGAAGCTTTGTTGGCGACATTGAAATGGATTACTGGCAAAAGCTAATTGATATAAACCTGACCACCATGATGCTGGTAACCCGCGAAGTTATTCCGCATTTAAATCAATCCGAAGGAGCGAGTATTGTAAATGTTTCTTCCTTAGCAGGGCGTGTAGGAGGCCATGCCGGTTCGTTGGTATATTCAATGTGTAAAGGAGCCGTTTTAACCTGGAGCCGATCACTGGCTAAAGAACTGGCAGCGCAAAATATCAGGGTAAATTCAGTTGCTCCTGGATTTATCCAGGGAACAACTTTTCACGCAACACATACAACAAATGAGTCTGCAATGAAAACCATCGAATCTATTCCGTTGCAGCGCGCAGGTAATCCTGATGATGTGGCGCGTGCAGTCGTTTTTCTCGCTTCGGAATACGACGGATTTATTACCGGTGAAACACTCGATATTAATGGCGGGGTCTATTCGGCCTAAAATACCTAGTTTTTAATCATTCTTATACTAAAGTTATGGCAAGATTTTCAAGAATAGAAGTAGCATTAAAGATGAAAGAAACCGGCATGGTCCCGGTATTTTATCATCAGGATATAGAAGTATGTAAGGCTGTTGTAAAAGCCTGTTACGATGGTGGAGCGCGAGTATTCGAGTTCACTAATCGCGGCGATTTTGCCACACTGCTTTTTGCAGAATTAAATAAATGGAGTATTGAACATTGCCCGGAGATGATTATGGGGGTAGGTTCGATTGTAGACGAAGCCACAGCAGCCATGTACATTGCTTTAGGGACCAACTTTGTTGTGGCTCCTTTAATTGATGAAGCAACTGCAAAAGTTTGTAACAAGCGCAAAATTGCCTGGAGTCCGGGGTGTGGTTCGGTTACCGAGATTGGCCAGGCACACGAGCTGGGAGCCGAGGTTGTAAAAATATTCCCAGGTTCTCAGGTGGGCGGACCAAGCTTTGTAAAAGCCGTGAAAGGACCAATGCCTTGGGCCAGTATTATGCCAACCGGAGGTGTTTCTCCAACAGAAGAGAATTTAAAAGGATGGTTTAACGCTGGAGTTACTTGTGTAGGAATGGGATCGCAACTTTTCCCAAAAGAGGTATTGGCAGAAAAGAACTACGGCTACATTACGGATAAATGTACCGAGGCTCTGGAAATCATCAACCGGTTGAAAAAATAGAAAAATGAAAGTCAAAAAAACTATACCAATCTATCAATCTATTCTAATAATAGGTTTTGTCGTACTAGTAAATAGCTGTTCAAATACCGCTAAAGAATCCAAAAAAAAGGAAGCTGAAGAGACTATATATGCCAGTGAGGTTATTCCATTTTTCGAGCATTGGAATTTAATTTTAGGTGATGGATCAAATGTCGGTCAGGCAATTGACTATGAGCACAAAGATTACTTTTATACGGCTAACGACGAGCAAGGCAATTGGGTAGTCTTTAAATCACCTAATGCCGGAGATACACACGGAACTTCGAACAATACAAGAACCGAGTTGGCCCAATTAAAAAAATGGTATCCTGCAACTGCTGATGATAAGTTAACAGCCACACTTAAAGTAATGAATGTATCGGCGACCGGTGATGCCAGAGTTGCTGCTTCGTATGCCGTTGTTGTGGGACAAATTCATAGTGCCGATGGGCATGAGAACGAACCGCTTAAAATCTTTTACAAAAAATTCCCTGGTCATTCCAAAGGTTCGGTCTTTTGGCATTATGAAATTAATACTGCAGGTGATGATAATGCCGGACGATGGGATTATTCAACCGCTGTTTGGGGCTACGACTTCTCTGTTGTTGGTAGTGAAGTAAATACCTTCCCGGAAGAATCTGAGGATGGTATTGCTTTGGGTGAAGAATTTAGTTACGAAATAAAGGTGAAAGATGGTATGATGTACTTAACTTTTACCAGCGAAGGGCATGAACCCAAAACTTTTACAAAAAACTTAATAAAATCAGAATATATAAAAACGGCTGATATTCCTGAGCAAACTCAAAATCTGTTTGTACCAATTGGTCAGGATGGAGTAGAACGTGAAAATGCCTATGCTGATGAAGGTTGTTTCTTTAAACTGGGTTGTTACAATCAAACCAATGGATTATCTCCCGAGGTAAATAAAAACTGGTGTTCGGGTGCTGAAACGTTTGGTGGCGATATTCAAAAACAGTATGAAACTGGCAACTATGCTGAAGTTTGGTTTAAAACAGCAAGTATAACTGTAAGTGATGAAGCTGTGTCAAATCAAGGCTATTTCACTAAAAATGATTAGATCAAAACCTGGAGGTTCCGAGATATCTGTAAGGTTTTACAACGAATCTATTTGAACATATAGAATGACAAAAAAACTAATAACATTTGGAGAAGTAATGATGCGGTTATCTCCTCCGGGCTATTCAAAGTTTTCGCAAGCTACGTCTTTCGAACTTGTATATGGAGGTGGCGAAGCAAATGTGGCAATTTCATGTGCCTATCTTGGTATGAAAGCAGCCCACGTAACGCGTTTCCCTGATAATGCCCTGGGGAAAGCTGCAACTCAATTTCTTCGCCAGCATTGGCTAAGCACCGAACATGTTTTTTATGGTGGTGATAAAATGGGCATGTATTTTCTGGAAAAAGGGGCAGTACACCGGCCCAGCGAAGTGATTTACGAACGCGAAGGTTCGGCTTTCTCTTTAATTGAGCCGTCGATGATAGATTGGGAAGATGTTCTGAAGGATGCCGATTGGTTTCATTGGACAGGTATTACGCCCGCAATTTCTGAAGGTACTGCAATGTGTTGTCTCGATGCAATTAAAACCGCGAACAAGATGGGTGTTACGGTCTCTGGAGATATTAATTCGCGCAAAAATATGTGGAAGTATGGTAAAACCATGCACGAAGTAATGCCCGCACTGGTACAAAATTGTGACATAGTAATAACCAGCAGCACCGAAATTCATGAAATGTTCGGACTCGGTAATCCGGGAGAAAAATTTCGGGTTTCGGCTAAAGCTTTAATGGAAACTTTCCCGAGGATTAAAAAAGTGGTTGGGAAAAACAGAGAATCAGTAAGTGCTTCTCACCAGCAAATACAAGGTAAGATGTGGAACGGAAAAGAATATATTAAAACTGAAATATTGGACATCACCCACGTTATTGATCGCGTTGGTACCGGTGATGCCTTTGCATCTGGTCTGATATACGGATTATTGCATTATGATGATGTAGAAGCT
>NZ_JBFHGM010000268.1:0-7019 GCF_041583095.1 Draconibacterium sp. | reverse complement strand
TCGTAGCTTTGAAAACTTTCTAACCAACCTGCTCTCTGCTTTAATTGCCTATTCCTTTTTAGATAAGAAACCGAAACTCAACCTGGAAGAAATTGTTGATGAAAGCCATGTTTGCAACTTCGCTTAGCTCGAACTGACGTTTGATTAAAAGAATAAGCGCTGAAAGTGCGTAATATTTGAGCCCAGGGCAAAGTAATTCAACGAATTACGTCGCCCCGGGTCATGATGACATGATTTGAATCGTCAGGCGAAAGAAAATGATCGAAACTAATTGGTACTCCCGGACGAAATTTAAATCAGAAAAAGATGTGTATAAAGGGTAGCTGCACGCAAAGAGGGAGTGAGGGAGAGTTTGCAAAAAATCGTTTAAATTTCATTCCAATTGATGATTCCCGTGAAGCATGACTGTTTTATTCAGCAGGTGACTACCGTTCACCTGCTGAATTTTTTAGGAGGTAAGGGATAATAATTGGCTTAACTTGCTAATTACAAAAGCTTCCCATTGATCATTTTGTAACCGTCGTAGCCGTACGAAAGCTTCCGTGAGTCCTATTTACTGCTTTCGCAGGCTTACGCTGCCATCAAATAGTTCTATTTACTGCTTTCGTAGTGCTGCGATAGCTCCACTGTGTTCTCAAAAGTCCTTTTGTACTGCTACGAAAGCTTCCCGGAGTTCTATTTACTGCTTTCGAAGGCGTACGCTGTCACCAAATAGTTCTATTTACTGCTTTCGTAGTGCTGCGAAAGCTCCACCGTGCTCTCAAAAGTCCTTTCGTACTGCAACGAAAGCTTCCCCGAGTTCTATTTACTGCTTTCGCAGGCGTACGCTGCCATAACGAATGGTAATGTTCAATAAACGAATCCTTTAACAAAAGGCACAAAAAAAGACCGTCTCAAAACGAAACGGCCTTACTTTTTACTTTTTGTTTTTATTAGTCGTAGCGATGTTCATCTGCGCTAGGCCTATCACTATCGCACGCACATATTTTATCCAATCCTTTTTCGTATTGCTCCAGTGCACGCAGGCTCATTCCCATGTTCGAGAATCCACCGTCGTGGAAAAGGTTTTGCATGGTAACTTTTTTCGTCAGGTCCGAGAAAAGTGTGATACAGTAATCAGCACATTCATCACCGGTTGCATTACCCAGTGGCGACATTCTTTCCGAGAAATCCAGCAAGCGGTCGAATCCTTTTACTCCGTTTCCGGCAGTGGTAATAGTTGGCGATTGCGAAATGGTATTTACCCTTACGTTACGTTCACGACCATAAATATAACCGAAACTACGGGCAATCGATTCCAGCAAAGCTTTTGCATCGGCCATGTCGTTGTAACCAAAGAACGAACGCTGTGCCGCAACATACGACAAGGCAACTACCGATCCCCATTCATTAATGGCATCCAGTTTACGTGCCACCTGAAGTACTTTATGAAAAGATACTGCAGACACATCGAGGGTTTTGTCCAGGTAGTTATAATCCAAATCACTGTAATGGCGTCCCTTTCTAACGTTTGGCGACATACCAATAGAGTGTAAAATGAAGTCGATTTTACCACCTAAAACCTCCATCGATTTTTTTATCAGGTTTTCCAGATCCTCAACATTGGTTGCATCGGCACCAATCACTTCGGCATTAATTTGCTCTCCCAGTTGGTTGGTTTCTCCCATACGAATGGCAACCGGGGTATTTGATAATGTTACTGTGGCTCCTTCTTCGTGTGCTCTTACTGCCACTTTCCAGGCAATTGAATCGGGATTTAACGCCCCAAAAATAATTCCCCTTTTTCCTTTTAATAAATTGTTACTCATAATTTGTTTTTATGAAACGAGTATGCCATTTGCATACACGACAATGATTATAAACAAGCGAAATTCATCTGTTGTTTATAAAACATATACAGATGAAAATACGCGTGCAAAGTTAATTCAGTTTAAATAAATTATTCACGAATGGTCATTTTTCAGCTATTAAGTCTGCTTTTTTAACTTTTCTCATCGAATTTTGTTCAATAACATTCGAAAATATGAATGTTATACCAATTGTTATGTAAAATGCCGCAAAGCAAATTTTACATTTTACAATGGTTAATGCCGATAGACTGAAATAGAAATCCCGGGCTTGGGATGACAATTTTGAAGCTCATCGGTAATAATCGCGAAAAGCTGTGTTATAATCTTTCAAATAGCAGTTGCTTTTTTTAGCTTTGAAAGCAAATAAAAACTGTTACCTATGAAACGAATATTCATGCTGTTTATAGCAACAACTCTATTCTTTAGTTGTTCTACAAACACTAAAAAAGAAACAAACGAAAACACAAAAATGGAAGTGAATCCGGAAATAAAAAAGAAGGCCGATGAATTTGTATCGTTTAAATTAACTACCGATTTAAGCGTACTTACCGAAAATGAAAAGCAAATGTTGCCGATTCTGCTCGAAGCCGCCAAATTAATGAACGACATTTACTGGCAGGAAGCTTACGGCGATAAAGACGAATTGCTGAGCCAAAACTGGGATGAATACACCCTTAAATTTATAAAACTGAATTATGGTCCGTGGGAGCGTTTAAATGCCAACAAACCATTTTTACCCGGATATGATCAGAAACCGGCAGGGGCCAATTTCTATCCGGCCGATATGACAAAGGAAGAATTTGAAGCCTGGGACGACGAAACAAAAACAAGCCTGTATACCCTGATACGCCGCGACGAAGACGGTGCTTTGAAATCCGTACCCTACCACATCGCATTCGGTAAGGAAATTAGAAAGGCTGCCGATCTTTTGCTTCAGGCAGCAGAACTGGCCGAAGATGCCGGGCTGAAAAAATATCTCGAAGAAAGATCACAAGCATTGCTCACTGATGAATATTACGCCAGTGATGTGGCATGGATGGAGATGAAAAACAACACCATCGAATTTATTATTGGCCCCATCGAAAATTACGAGGACCAACTTTACGGTTATAAAGCCGCACACGAATCGTTTATTCTGGTAAAAGATAAAGACTGGAGTAAACGACTGGAGAAATATGCTGCATTGTTACCGGGATTGCAAAAAGCATTGCCTTGTAAACAACCATATAAAAATGAAACTCCGGGTGTTGATTCGGATATGAATGTTTACGATGCCATTTATTACGCCGGAGATTGTAACGCAGGAAGCAAAACCATCGCCATTAATCTTCCAAACGACGAAGAGGTTCGCGAAACAAAAGGTAGCCGTAAACTGCAGTTGAAAAATTCGATGCAGGCTAAATTCGATAAAATTTTGGTGCCAATTGCCGATTTGCTTATTGCTGAAGATCAACGCCAACATGTAAAATTCGATGCTTTCTTCGAAAACACCATGTTTCATGAAGTGGCGCACGGTTTGGGATTGGGAAATACCGTCGATCAGAGTACTACGGTTCGCGAAGCATTAAAAGATGCCTACACATCTATTGAAGAAAGTAAAGCCGACATTCTTGGGTTGTGGTGCGTTTACCAGCTAAACGAAATGGGCGAGTTGGGCGAAAAAGATATGATGGATAACTTCGTAACATTTATGGCCGGCATTTTCCGTTCGGTTCGTTTTGGTGCTGCCAGTGCGCACGGCAAGGCAAATATGATGCGTTTTTACTATTTCCAGGAAATGGGAGCTTTTACACGCGACGAGGCCACCGGAACCTATCGTGTTGATTACGAAAAAATGAAAGACGCCATGATGAACCTGTCGGAAATTGTTCTTAAAATTCAGGGCGATGGCGACTACCAGCAGGCCAAACAAATCCTTGAAGAGAAAGGCTTTATTCGCGAAGCACTTCAAAAAGACCTTGACAGGATAGGAGAGGCCGGTATTCCGCGCGATATTGTTTTTGAGCAGGGAACAGAGGTTTTAGGACTTTAATATAAGCCGGGAAGAATTAAACTTCCCGGTTCTTTTTTCTGCTAACTTATTCTTTGCCGGGTTTAACACTCCGTTAACAACAATTTTGTTGCCTGCGAGGTTATATTTGTAACGTGAAGCATTTAAAGAACATATCGGTTTTATTTCTGGGAGTGATTTTTCTTCTGTCAACTTCCGGATTTGTTCTGTACAAAAGCTACTGCGCTTGTTCGGGCGAGGATTACACCAGTATTATTGTAAAACCAGAAACCTGCGAAACTGATTTTCATCAACATCACAAACACGATCTGTCAAACAACGAAATAAGTTGTTCAGAAGGCGAATGTCATGAATGCCAACCAACAGGTGATTATTCAGATACGTGTGGATGTGAAGCGCCCGAATCCATTTTTATGAAATTGATGGATCAGGCGGTTAATGATGCCGTGAAGTTCGTAGCTGTTCAGCCTGTTGAATTAAAAGTGTTCAGCGCCGATATTATCTGGGAACTGAAAACGAACTCAGAGGACAACCTTAATAAACGTTATTATGTTGATCCTCCGCCCAGGATAACATCCACACTTGATTATCTTATACAAATCCAACAACTTAAAATCCCTTCCTTAGCTTAAGATTGGTTCTGTTTGTTCAGAATACGGCTGGTTATTTAAGTGCAGCCAAAGAATGGTGCATTTCGATATCAATCGGGGTGATACTTTTAAATTTCAAATCTTAAGACTAATGAAGAAATACATCATACTTTTATTTATCCTGTTTCCGTTTCTCACGAAAGCACAGTCTGTTTCAGGTGTAGTTTTTAGCGACGAGGCGAATGGGAAACAGCCGCTTCCGGGGGTGAATGTGGTTTGGGAAGGCACCAGTGAAGGTACTGCCTCAAAACCCGACGGAAGTTTTACATTAAAAAATAAACCGGGACAAAACAAGCTGGTTTTTAGTTTTGTTGGTTACGAATCGCAAACCGTTCATGTGAGCGATAACGATCCTTTGGAAGTGGTGCTTCAACCCAATCTTGAGTTGGAAGAAGTGACAGTGATTCAAAAGGATCGGGGAACTTATTTGTCGGTGATTAATCCCATACAAACCGAAAACATTAGCGGAGCCGAGTTGCATAAAGCGGCCTGCTGTAACCTGGCCGAAAGTTTTGAAACCAATCCTTCGGTGGATGTAAGTTACAGCGATGCCGTTACCGGAGCCAAACAAATAAAGCTGTTGGGGCTCGACGGAACCTATTCGCAGCTTCAGGTGGAAAATATGCCCGCTCTTCGCGGACTGGCAACTACATTTGGATTAACCTATATTCCCGGCCCGTGGCTGGAATCGATTCAGGTTTCGAAAGGAGCGGCTTCGGTGTTGAATGGTTACGAATCAATTGCCGGGCAAATCAATGCGGAATTGAAAAAGCCGGACAGCGAGGAAAAACTATTTCTGAATGTTTTTGGCAACGACGAAGGCCGTTATGAATTTAACGGAAACACAAATATTAAAGTTAAAGGCGATACACTTACCACCGGAATTTTTGTACATGCCAGCGATGTGTCGAAAGAAAATGACCACAATCACGACGGTTTTCTTGATTCACCGCTTTCGAGTACTTTTGAGGTGGCGAACCGCTGGAAATACAATAACCATAAAGGCGGTATGGCTCAGGCCGGATTCACTTTGCTGTGGAACGACAGGATGGGAGGCCAGGTTGGTGCTAACAGCGATATGATTCCGACAGTCGACAATCCTTATGGTGTAAATATTGAAACCAAACGGGTGGATGCATTTTTTAAGTCGGGAATCGTATCGCAGGATAATCACCGTGCCCTGGCAATTTTGACCAATTTTGCCCGTCATGAAACAAAATCGTATTACGGCTTATCGCGTTATGATGCCGATGAAACACGTTTTTACGGCAACCTGGTTTACACACAGGATCTGGATATAGCAGCAATTCATGTACTAAATAGTGGTGCAAGTTTTATTTACGACGATTTTAACGAAATGCTTTACAATCAGGATGTACAACGCACTGAAAAAGTTCCGGGAATATTTACGGAATACACTTTTAAACCCAGCGATAGGCTAACCCTGATGGCCGGTATTCGTGCCGATTTTCATAATATTTTTGGGAATTTTGTTACGCCCCGTATGCATTTCCGTTATCAGTTTGCCGACCATTATACCATTCGTACAAGCGCCGGGAAAGGCTACCGAACGGCAAATGTAATTTCAGAAAACACATATTTGCTGGCCAACTCTCGTCCGATTAGCTGGACGGAAGATGCGGTTCAGGAAGAAGCCTGGAACTTTGGTTTGGCTTTTATTCAGAATTACAAATTACTGGATCGCGACCTGAGTATCAATGCCGAATTCTTCCGTACCGAGTTTCAGCAAAAATTGGTGGTCGACAGGGAAACATCCTCTGAATTTATTTACCTCTTGCCTTCAACTGAAAAGGCGTATGCAAATAGTCTTCAGTTTGATGTTCGCTGGCAGCCCATAGAGCGATTGGATATGTTGCTGGCTTACCGTGTTAACGACATTAAAGAAACCATTGGCGGAGAATTGAAAGAGGCTCCTTTAACCAGCGATTACAAAGGATTAATCAACCTGAACTACACGACCAACCTGAAAAAATGGATGTTTGATTATACTATTCAGTTTAATGGTGGCGGACGAATTCCGCGTGTGTATGAAGAGTGGATGAACCGTGCTGACATTGCTGGAGATTATTTTGAATTTTCGCCCTACACAATTATGAATGCACAGATAACCAAATATTTCCGCTATTGGAATATTTACCTGGGGGTTGAAAATTTGACCGATTTTACACAACGAAATCCGATTGAAGGCGCTGATGATCCTTTTGGTCCGGAATTTAGCGCAACCAATATTTGGGGACCAACAATGGGCCGTAAAATTTATCTCGGATTACGTTTTAATTTGAATTATTAATAGAAGTTTCAGGCCTATTGCTACAAGCTTCAAGAAAGAATAACTTGTGACTTGAAGCTTGAAACTAAAAACTTTAAAAAGATGAAAAACCTGATTTTATTATTGACGATGGCGATGTTTATCGGTTTTACCGCTAACGAAACATTTGCACAGAAAAAGGAGAACAAAGTAGTTTGCTTTAAAAGCAACATGGATTG
>NZ_JBFHGM010000267.1:0-7046 GCF_041583095.1 Draconibacterium sp. | reverse complement strand
TTTTGCTGAGTGCATCAGCATGAATCTTTTTTATAACTTTGTGAATCGTGATAAACGTATTTGCAAAGTTATTTTTTTTACACAAGCACTTATAAAAAATGGACAACAACGAATTTAGAAAATACGCAACTAAGCATGCCGGTATCAGCAGCTTAACAATGGACAGATATACATCGGCCTATGGCAACTATATTTCGCCAACAATTATTGAAGAGCGCCAGTTAAACATCGCGTCAATGGATGTGTTTTCGCGTTTGATGATGGACCGTATTATTTTCCTTGGCGTACCAATCGACGATACTGTAGCTAACATTATTCAGGCACAGTTACTGTTCCTCGAGTCAACCGATCCGTCGAAAGACATTCAGATCTATTTTAACTCGCCCGGAGGTTCTGTTTATGCTGGTTTAGGTATTTACGATACCATGCAATACATTTCGGCCGATGTTGCAACCATTTGTACAGGTATGGCTGCATCAATGGCAGCTGTGTTGATGACAGCCGGACAGAAAGGAAAACGTTCGGCATTAACACATTCCCGCATAATGATTCACCAACCAATGGGCGGTGCTCAGGGACAGGCTTCTGACATTGAAATCACAGCCCGCGAGATCATGAAGATCAAAAAAGAATTGTATACCATAATTGCCGACCACTCGGGACAAACACTGGAACAAATTGAAAAAGATTCAGACCGCGACTACTGGATGACCGCACAGGAGGCAGTAGACTATGGTATGATTGATGAAATTTTAGTTAGAAATAACAAATAATGTCAAATAAAGAGAAGATGGATAAGTGTTCGTTTTGCGGACGGGAAAAGAAGGAAGTAAATCTTCTGATTGCAGGGATTGACGGACACATTTGCGACCGTTGTGCCGATCAGGCTCATTCGATTATCCAGGAAGAGGTGAAAACTTCAAACTCTTTCGACCTGGATGACATCAAACTGCTTAAGCCAAAAGAGATCAAGGATTTTCTTGATCAATACGTTATCGGGCAAGATCGTGCCAAACGTGTGCTTTCGGTTTCGGTTTACAATCATTATAAACGATTAACTCAAAAAGTTGAAGACGACGAGACCGAGATCGAAAAGTCGAACATCATCATGGTTGGCGAAACCGGAACAGGGAAAACGTTGCTGGCACGCACCATTGCAAAAATGCTGCATGTTCCGTTTACAATAGTTGACGCAACTGTACTTACCGAAGCCGGTTATGTTGGCGAAGACATTGAAAGTTTGTTAACACGCTTGTTACAAGCTGCCGACTACAATGTGGAAGCTGCCGAGCGCGGAATTGTGTTTGTTGATGAAATTGATAAGATCGCACGTAAAAGTGATAATCCATCGATAACCCGTGATGTTTCAGGCGAGGGTGTTCAGCAAGGTTTATTAAAATTGCTGGAAGGCTCCATTGTAAATGTTCCGCCGCAAGGAGGACGTAAACACCCGGAACAAAAGCTGATTCCTGTTGATACTAAAAATATATTGTTTGTTTGTGGTGGTGCGTTTGACGGTATTGAGCGCAAAATTGCCAACCGACTGAATACAAAAGTAATTGGTTACAGCGCCGCAAAAGATGCCGACCGCATCGAGCGCGAAAACCTGCTTCAGTATGTTTCGCCACAGGATTTAAAATCATTCGGGCTGATTCCGGAAATCATCGGTCGTTTGCCGGTGCTTACTTACCTTAATCCTTTAGACAAAGAAACACTGCGCAGCATTTTAACCGAGCCAAAGAATTCGGTTATCAAGCAGTACAAAAAGCTGTTTAAACTGGATGACATAGAGTTGGAATTTGACGAAGAGGCGTTGGAATACATTGTTGACAAAGCCATAGAGTTTAAACTCGGTGCACGTGGTTTGCGTTCGATTTGCGAGAACATTATGAACGATGCCATGTTTGATGCGCCTTCAGATGAAATTTCAGAGCTACGCATTACCAAAGAATACGCCGAAAGTCAGATCGACAAATCGGGTATCCGACGATTAAAAGCAAGCTAATAGCTTATAAAATATCGCAGCAAAAAAACCGGACTTTTTAGTTCGGTTTTTTTATTGTTGTTAATCAAGCATGCATGCATAATACAGGATCACCCGTAAAATCCGGTGGATTAAAAATTTTATAGACATCAAGAGAAGAACTGTAACTTTCTGCCTGCCGGCGGCTTTCATCTTTGCCCCCGACGAAATGTCGGGATTTCCGCTTTGCTCCAACTTGAAGCAAAGACGAAACAGAAAATTCAAGGCTGCTTCTGATCCTTTCCCTGCGTTTTCATAAAACCTAAGTTCGGACGGGTGATCTCCTCGCCCACTCGGAGCTTCCCGCTCTCACTAAGGTTTTATTTCAACTTCGGGCAACAATCAAAAGAGGCCGTCCACTTATGTAAGGCCGCTGCATCAAAGCTCGGCCTCGGCCGGTGAGCCGGAAAACAAGCGGTGACGACGTTAAAAAATTACTGCTGTTCGAGGCGGTACGACGAGTTCAGTAATTTTAGTCGGCATCGCGTAGATTTTCCGAGAGAAACGGGCGCAGCCTTGGGTTTTCTGTCTACTCTTTGGGCTAAACCAAAGAGTAGAATCCGGCTGATAAGCCAAAAGTAATCTGCTTATGGTAGGTGACTTGGCTCAATACTGAAACGTCTGGAGAGAGACTCTTTTTTTTCTTCTCCACCAACTTTTCAATGTGATCCATAATACATTTTTTACTTTTTTTAACATTTAAACCAAAAACCTCTATTAATAGGTATTATAGATTATATTTCAGACATTTTTATGCTTTTTGTTTACTGTTTTATGTTTTTACTTAAACATTATTAAAGAAATTATTGTTGTTCAGATAAATACTTTTAATACTCATTAAATATCTACAACAATGAAAACAGTAAATTTTAAGAACATGTTAAACTTAAGAAGTTTGGCTTTCGCCGCAGCAATAATTGTAAGTATGGCATTTGTTAGCTGCGAAAAAGAAAACGATGATTACATCCCTCAAAGTGAACTTAGTGATGACTCGATGCTAAAAGCCGGAAAATCGTTACCTCCGGGTGATGCTTCTATTGCTGCAATTGCAATTGATGCTGGTTTTTCAGAACTGGTTGGTGCACTTTTTTATGTTGACGGAGAATTGGGATCCGGCTTGGTTGACATGTTTTTAAATGGTACCGACCAATACACCGTATTTGCTCCGACAAACGACGCATTTATGGCCCTTTACGATGCTTTGGGAGTGGAAAGCATTAATGAGCTACCGGCCGATTTAGTTTTGAATGTTTTGTTGTATCATGTAACTGACGGAAGAAGAGCTGCAAACAGTGTAGTTCCTAAAAAGAACCCGAAAACAATTGAAACACTACTGGAAGGTGCTACATTTAATGTTGACAAAGATCTGAAAATTTGGGCAGTTGGAAATACCGCGATGCTGGTACCCGGTTTTGTTAACATCTCAGCATCAAATGGAATCATCCATGTAATTGATGCAGTTATTCTGCCAATTGAATAGTCTAAAATAATTTCAACGCCATGAAACTTCAAAGAAGCGGCTTTTACAAGTCGCTTCTTTTTTTTTGCTGACAGCAAATTAGTGTTAATCTTTCTTCAAAAACCTTAAACAGTAGGTTAAGCCTAAGATTTTTTCTATTTTTCCGGGTATTTTTTCGAAAACAAGAAAATGAGCAATTTATCACGCAGAAAATTCATAGGCACAACAGCAACGAGTATTGCTGCTGCCACAATTCTTCCATCAAACGTTATAGCTGGTTTGGGGCATAAAGCTCCCAGCGACAAACTCAACATTGCCGGAATTGGTGTTGGCGGAAAAGGTTTTACCAACCTGAAATTTATGGAAACCGAAAACATCGTGGCTTTATGCGATGTGGATTGGGAATACGCCGGGCGAAATGCCTTTGAACGCTGGTACCGTGCCAAACAATATAAGGACTTCAGGGTGATGCTGGAAGAACAGAAAGATATTGACGCAGTGATGATTGCCACTCCGGACCATACGCACGCCCTGCCGGCATTAATGGCCATGCGCGAAGGCAAACATGTTTTTCTGCAAAAGCCATTAACGCATTCGGTTTACGAATCGCGGATTATGACCGAAACAGCAGCGTGCTACGGCGTTGCCACACAAATGGGTAACCAGGGAAATTCGGCTGACGGTATACGGCAAATTTGCGAATGGATTTGGGCCGGCAAAATTGGCGAGGTCACGCATGTAGACACCTGGACCAACCGCCCGATTTGGCCGCAAGGATTAACACGCCCCGAAAAAGGGAAACGCGTGCCCAAAACTTTAGACTGGGATTTGTTTATCGGGCCGGCAAAATTTACGGAATACAACCCCATTTACCACCCGTGGAACTGGCGTGGCTGGTGGGACTTTGGCACCGGAGCACTCGGCGATATGGGATGCCATATTCTCGATCCTGTTTTTAAAGCACTGAATTTACAATATCCAAAAACGGTTGAAGGCAGTTCAACGCCTTTTAACAACGATTCGGCACCCAATGCAGAGTTTGTTCGTTACGAATTTGATCGTCGCGATAACCTGCCAAAAGTAGCCATGCCCGAAGTTACCGTGCATTGGTACGACGGTGGTTTTATGCCTCCCCGCCCCGATGAATTAAAAGACGGCGAACAAATGGGCGATGATGGAGGCGGTTGTATTTTTTACGGCACACGTGGGAAAATTATGTGTGGTACCTACGCGGCAAATCCAACCTTATTGCCAACTTCGGAGATGGCACATTTCCAGGAACCGGATAAAACCATCCGACGTATTTCGAATGCCATGGAAGGCGGCCACGAACAAGACTGGATACGTGCCTGCAAAGAAAGTAAAGATGCCCGGGTTGAAGCTTCGTCGAACTTTTCTTATGCCGGACCACTGAACGAAATGGTTGTTATGGGTGTGCTGGCCGTTCGTTTGCAAAGTCTTCAGCGTAAACTGGAGTGGGACGGTCCAAATATGCGTTTTAAAAATATCAGCCCGTCGGATACTATCCGCGTATTGAAAAAGGACAATTTTGAGGTAATAAACGGTGACCCAACATTTGATAAACAATACGAAACACTACCTGCATTAAAAATGGCCGAAGAGTGGATCAGGCATACTTACCGAAGAGGTTGGGAGCAGATTTAGGAGGAAAGACGAACACAAAGTCACGAAGACACAAAGAAAAAGGGATGCCGATACAAACGACATCCCTTTTTCCTTTTCAAAGCGCGAATCTTTATCTAAATCAATCCGGCTTCCTGCAGCAATACTTCCATTTCTTTCTGAACTTCTTCGGCAGCAGCACCGGCTTTCTCTGCAAAATCAGCTTCCGACGATGCATAAATGATTCCACGCGATGAGTTCACCAACAAACCACATTTGCTGTTCATTCCGTTTTTAGCCACTTCCTGCAAACTGCCACCCTGTGCTCCAACGCCGGGGACCAACAAAAAGTGATCGGGAACGATCTCGCGAATTTCTTTTAGTTTTTCGGCTTTTGTAGCGCCAACCACATACATCAGATTTTCTGTGGTTCCCCAGTTTTGCGAAGTTTTTAAAACAGTTTCAAACAGTTTGTCGCCAGTTTCTTTGTCCTCTATAAACTGGAAATCGTAAGCTCCTTTATTCGATGTCAGGGCCAAAAGAATTACCCATTTGTCGAGGTAAGTCATAAACGGTTTTACTGAATCTTCGCCCATGTACGGTGCAACTGTTACCGCATCAAAATCCTGATGATCAAAAAATGCCCGTGCATACAAATTCGATGTGTTACCAATATCGCCACGTTTGGCATCGGCAATTACAAAAATTTCAGGGTATTTCGATTTTACATACATCACCGTTTTTTCCAGGCTTTCCATTCCTTTTGATCCCAAACTTTCGTAAAACGCCAGGTTGGGTTTATACGCCACCGAGAATTCGGCGGTTGAATCAATAATTTCTTTATTGAATGAAAAGATCGGATCTGATGTGTCTTTCAGGTGTTGCGGAATTTTTTGAATATCGGTATCCAAACCAACGCAAAGGAAACTGCGCTTTTTTTGGATCTGCTCAAATAGTTGCTTTTGATTCATGATAAAAAGTCGGAAGCCGGAAGACCGAAGTCCGAAGACTCCCATTTTATTGTTTTTAAATTTCTGCTTCTTTTAGTTTTGCGGCGTTTTCTTCAATCATCAGTTTGTCGATGATCTCATCGATTTCGCCGCCAATAATTGCCTGCAGGTTATACAGTGTAAGGTTAATACGGTGATCAGTTACACGTCCTTGCGGCCAGTTATACGTGCGGATTTTTGCCGAACGGTCGCCGGTTGATACCATCGTTTTACGTTTCGATGAAATCTCATCGATGTATTTCTGGTACTCCATATTGTACAAACGCGTACGTAATTCGGCCATTGCTTTGTCGAGGTTTTTCAGTTTCGATTTCTGATCCTGACAAGTCACCACAATTCCTGTTGGAATATGTGTTAAACGAATGGCTGAGTAAGTAGTGTTCACCGACTGTCCACCGGGGCCTGACGAACAGTATTCATCACGACGGATATCTTCGGTTCGCAATTCCACATCAAACTCGTCGGCCTCAGGAAGAACTGCCACAGTTGCTGCCGATGTATGTACACGGCCCTGCGTTTCGGTTTGTGGCACACGTTGCACACGGTGTACTCCCGATTCGTATTTCAGGATTCCGTAAACACCTTCGCCGGTAATGTTGGCAACAATTTCTTTAAAACCGCCAGCCGTACCTTCGTTGGCATTGGTAACTTCCATACGCCAACCTTTTTGTTCGCAAAACTTGCTGTACATACGGAACAGGTCACCGGCAAAAATACTTGCCTCGTCGCCACCGGTTCCGGCACGGATTTCGAGAATTGCATTTTTCGCATCTTCCGGATCAGCAGGAACAAGCAAAAGTTTTACCTCTTTTTCAATCTGAGGTATGCGTTTTTCCGATTCCTCGATTTCCTCACGCGCCATTTCGCGCATTTCTTCATCGCTTTCTTCGGCCAGCATTTCTTTTCCGGTCAATATATTATCGACCATGTT
>NZ_JBFHGM010000266.1:0-7065 GCF_041583095.1 Draconibacterium sp. | reverse complement strand
TACTCTTTGGGCTAAACCAAAGAGTAGAATCCGGCTGATAAGCCAAAAGTAATCTGCTTATGGTAGGTGACTTGGCTCAATACTGAAACGTCTGGAGAGAGATTCTTTTTTTCTTCTCCACCGGATTTTCAATGTGACCCAGAACCATCTGGCTTCGATCTGCTTTCTTTGCCGGACGATTTCCCTTTGGTCATTTCATCCCGGCGCTACGCACCGGGTTATTCATATTAGACGCTGCCAGCGTCATAAAAACGTGCAATTGCGGCATTGCAGGTCAATAAGCTCGTCTTAACTTTGTAATTCAGTTCAATATCCCGAAGTGATAAAATGTGACTAACCTCGGGTGGAACCCGGGGTTGAGGTGCTGTAATTTAAAGGCGCAATCAGTAAGCTGTTCAATGCACAATCTTTGTGTGCGCCTTGTAATCTGGCCATTTTTATGAAATGCTGTTAACAGACTTTACTTTCATTCATGTTGGTGATTCCCGTGAATCATGATTGTTTTATTTGCGTACTTTTAGCACATGCAAATTACCACAATAATTCTGGCCGGCGGGAAAAGTAAACGAATGGGCACCGACAAAGCACTGTTGAAGATCGATAATAAAACTATGCTTGAACGTGCAATAGACCTTTGTGAACCTTTATCTTCGGAGCTACTGGTCAGTTCAAATCATCAGTCGCACACAACTTTTGGTTACCCTGTTATTGAGGACGAGATTAAAAACTGTGGACCGATGGGCGGAATTTATTCCTGCTTAAAACATTCTTCAAATGACTGGAATTTTTTGATGAGTGTTGACACCCCTTTTGTTCAAAAAAGTTTTATTGACTTTCTGAAAGAAGAAACCCGCAATTTTGAGGCAGTGGTTCCGGTTCATGAAGGAAAGAAAGAACCATTGATTGCATTTTACCATAAAAGTGCCTTGCCTAAAATTAAAGCAATGATAGAGGGCGGTGATTATAAACTTCATTTTCTTTTGCAAAAGCTGAATACAAACTTTGTGGAATCGGGAGAGTGGTTGAAAAAATATCCCCAATTATTTCAGAACCTGAATCATCCTGAAGATATTTAATATTATGCTACGTAATATTTTCTTGGCAGAACAATTATTATATCTTTATAACCTTCAACTTTGAACCTAATAAATATTATCATGACAATTAAAACTCTCATTCTGTCTCTATTGGTTCTTACACTTTTTAGTTTTAAAAGTGAAAAAACTAAACTCAACGGTACATGGAAACTTATCAGCCAGGAATTGGTGAGGAACGGGCAAAGCCAGATATCAATTCTGGATCAGGCCAATGGCAGTCAACTAAAAACCTGGTCGGATAAATATTTTATGTTTGTTGGCGCCAGTGTACACGGATCGCAAAAGATGCATAATTTTGGTGGTGGAACCTACGATTTATCAGGGCATCTTTATACCGAAGAAGTTCTGTATCACAATGTGCCTTCTTTTCTTGGGAGAAAAGTTCAACAATATCTCGAAATAAAGGGAGATACCCTATACCAGGTTTACCTGTTTTCTCCACTTGATGAAAATGGCAATTATGACAAGGACAATTGCAACATAGAAAAATACGTTCGCGTCGATTAGGTAAGGGGTGTTTGGTTAAATTCCAAAGTTTTTTGTAAGTATTGGGAAGCCACCTTTACACAAAGGTGGTATTTAAAATCTATCCTAAATGCTTTCTTTTACATTGTGGATCATCCAAAATCTGAAATGCTCTTCAGGCGTTTTTTGTCGGCAATAAGAATGTCCTTTCCAAATATTTTAATGATTTCATCTTTTCGGAATTCAGATAAGGTGCGGATCACATTTTCAGTCGTCATTCCGATATATTCGGCAATTTCGCGCCTCGAAATGGGAAGTTCAAACTCATCCTTTTTATATATGTAGTCGGAAAAATAAAGCAGCACATGCGCAATACGTCCTTTCAGGTGTTTGCGTTTTATCTCCAGGTTGTCGAGGATAATTTTATCGGTCATCTGGCTAATATTCGACATCATATCCATCGCAAACAGTGCATTTTCTTTGGCATATTTTCGCACCACATCCAATTGCAAAATACAAACCGTAGTTTGCTCAATGGCTGTAACCGAATATTTGTACTGTGTTGATGAAAATACTGACAAAAGGCTGACAAAGTCGAAAGGTTTCGAGAAACTGATAATTTGGTCTTTGCCGTCGATTGAAGCTTTTGAGAGTTTCACCAATCCTTTTTTCATGTATACAAATTCGGTAATCGGGTCGCCTTCCTGTATAATCGATTCCCCTTTTGAGTAACTTCTTTCAACTTTTAAATCGCAAATATTGGTGAGTTCATCACTTTTAACATGTGCAAAAAAAATGTTTTTTAACTGGCAATATTCGCAAGTGCAAGATGTGTTTCCCATAGACCGGTTTACTCGTGTTTCATTAACCCGCAATGTACCAATTTATTATGATATTTATTACTCTCTGATAATTATCATAGCAGGTTTTACAGCACATTGTTCGCCCGCACATAACTTTAAAACGCAGATAAACCAATAGAACGATTCAAAATGAAGAAGATAGTAATTCTTGGCGCCGGAACTGCGGGCACAATGATGGCGAATAAACTTAGGAAAGCACTCGACCGAGAAGAATGGGAGATTACCATTGTCGACCAGTTTAAAACACATTACTACCAACCCGGATTTTTGTTTATTCCTTTTGGTATTTACCAGAAGGAAGATGTGATAAAACCAAAGGCTGATTTTATTCCGGCCGGTGTGAACATGATTTATTCTGCTATTGACAGAATTGAAGGTGACGCCAACAAAGTACATCTTGATGGCGGGAAGGTGTTGAATTACGATTTTCTGATTGTGGCCACCGGTACCAAAACCAATCCCGATGAAACTCCGGGTTTGAAAGACAAACTGTGGTACAAGGAGATCTTCGATTTTTATACCATCGACGGAGCTTTGGCACTGCAAAAGTTCTTAAAAGGCTGGGAAGGT
This sequence comes from Draconibacterium sp., assembly GCF_041583095.1. NCBI lineage: Bacteria > Pseudomonadati > Bacteroidota > Bacteroidia > Marinilabiliales > Prolixibacteraceae > Draconibacterium > Draconibacterium sp. The sequence continues at coordinate 4,070 of NZ_JBFHGM010000266.1, read as the reverse complement.
GGAAAACTGGTAATGGCCATTACCGAACTACCTTACAAATGCCCGGTGGCACCGCTGGAATTTGTGTTTTTGGCCGATGCCTATTTTACCGAACTGGGCATGCGCGATAAGGTGGAGATAATATACGTTACTCCTATGCCGGGAGCTTTTACCAAGCCGGTAGCCACCAAAATGCTTTCGGAGCTGTTGGCCGAAAAAAACATCGAAGTAATTCCTGATTTCTACATCGAAAGGGTAGACAACGACCAGAAGAAACTTATCTCATACGACCAGAAGGAAATTGATTTTGATGTGCTTACCGTAGTGCCTGTGAACATGGGCGACGAAATGATTGAAAGAAGCGGATTGGGCGACGATCTGAATTTTGTTCCAACCGATAAACACACACTGCAGTCGGTGGCACACGAAAACATTTTTGTGTTGGGCGATGCTTCAAATATCCCAACATCGAAAGCCGGATCGGTAGCTCACTTTGCCGCCGATATTTTATTCGAGAACCTCATGAGCGCCATTGAAGGACGACCGATGCACGCCAAATTTGATGGCCACGCCAACTGTTACATCGAAACAGGTTTTGGAAAAGGTGCACTTATCGATTTTAATTACGATACAGAACCACTTCCGGGAACTTTCCCGCTGCCGGGCATCGGGCCGTTTGGTTTGCTGAAAAATACCAAAATCAACCATTACGGTAAAGTTATGTTCCGCTGGATTTACTGGCACATTCTGCTAAAAGGAAAAGAGTTGCCGGTTGAACCATTGATGACTATGGCCGGGAAAAAGAAGGTGAATTAATTAAAGGTGCCTGATTATGGAAGAGAAATCATTACAAGTACAAATATCGGAGCTGAACCAAAAGGTTGACTTGCTGCTGGAGTACGTAAACCAGCAGCGGCTTAAAACCAACGAGGTTGAAGATTTAATCTCTGACTTGTCGATAGTAGGAAAGGACATGTACGATACAGCGGTGGAAGATCTGGATAACCGGATGGTACATCTTGATATTGATGAGGTGAAGGGGCTAATGCTGCGTATTCTGCGTAACATCGATAACATGAATCGTTTTCTGGAACTATTCGAAAGTATGAATGATCTGGTAAAAGATGCCTCGCCAATTCTTAACGAAGTGATCATCGACTTCTCCAAAAAACTGAATGAGCTGGATCAAAAAGGATACTTCGAATTCTTTGCCGAGGCCGGGCAGATCTTTGATAATATCATCGCTCATTACAAACCGGATGATGTGAAAGAGCTGGCCGATAACATTGTAACCATTATGGAGACAGTTCGCTCTGCTACACAACCCGAAATGATGAATGCGATGAACAATGGTCTTAAAATTTACGGAAGTATGGAAATGGAAAATGTTCCTGAGTATTCCATTTTTAAGGTTATGCGCGAAATGAATAAACCGGAAATGAAACGTGCGCTTGGATTCTTTGTAACCTTTATGAAGAATATGGCTGCAGAAACCAATAAAAACAACAATTAAAAATAGAATTATGGCTGAAAAAACTTTCGCAGGAAAAACTGTTGAGGTAACCGCTGAAGGTTACCTGGTAAACAAAAGTGACTGGAGTAAGGAAATTGCTGCAGAATTGGCAAAAGAGGATGGTATTGAATTAACTGACAAACACTACGAAGTGTTGGATTATTTACGTGAACAAGAGGCGGCAGGAGCATCGCTTACTATACGGAAAGTTGGGAAATCGGGTATCGTTGATATTAAAGGATTGTACCAATTATTTCCCGGAGGACCGTTAAAATTATCTTCGAAATACGCTGGTATTTCCAAACCGGCAAGTTGCGTTTAAAAACCAAAAACTTAACAATATGACTGAAGTAAAAGAAACGCCTTTAAAAAAGGTGATGATAATTGTAGCCAAAGCCAATATTGAAGATGTATATGCAGGTTTGATAATGGCGAATGGTGCAGTCATGGAAGGTATTGAGGCCAAGTTGTTTTTTACATTTTTCGGACTGGATGCCATTACCAAAAAGCAGATGAACAAGTTGCACACGGCAACAGTTGGCAATCCGGGAATGCGAATGCCGAACGGATGGGCTTTCCCAACTTTGCTTGGAGCGATTCCCGGAGTGGAAGCCGGAGTTTCGGCCATGATGAAAAAGCAAATGGACGAACTGGATGTGCCACCCGTTGACGAATTTTTGGATATGATAACAGCAGGCGGAGGCGAAATTTATGCCTGTAAAATGGCTGCCGATATGTTCAAGCTCACAAAAGACGACTTGTGTGAGCATGTAAAAGCAATTATAACAGTTGGAGACTTATACGCTATGTCGGGAGGCGACGGAACCCAGATTATTTTTACTTAATCTACTAACCTGAATTATACTTTAAATTTTATCTCAGTTTCAATTTATTTTTAGGAGAAATCGCTTCAGATTTTTGTAGGACTATCGTGATAATGCAAGAAAATTTGAAGCGATTTATGCAAAAATTAATGAAATCAGAAGGAAAATACAGAAATGCACAATCTTTAAACCAAAAATATCTGGAAATAGCCCGCTATTCCTGCGATATTTTTAATTCAAATCTTGCACATTTCTGTATTTCTGAGATATAATATTTAAAATCGAACTCAGGTTAATATACGAGGAAGTTAAGCGTCATCTGTTTTCAGGTGGCGCTTTTTTTATTTCCATTCGGGAAGAATACAGGCAGAACTTCGTTTTTGCAACTGCCTCTCAAAATCGTTTAGCGTAGCTTGCATTATTTTCGAGTCATCATCATGGCAGGTAAGGCAGGCGCCAACTGTTAATATGGCCTGTTGTTGTTTAACACTTAGCGGAGAAACGTTGGAGCGTGTCGCAACTTTTCCGGTTCGTGTTTGCAGAAAATCAATCCAGGCATCAGCGGGCAAACCGTCGTTAACATCGCGTTGGTAAAGCGGAGCAAATGTCCATTTACCCTTTCCGTCTGAAATTTCGTATTCCAGTTTTCCTTCGCCGTAACCAATCGCAAGCGAACTATTATGGCAGCTTTTACAATCCCTCCCTTCTTTGGTGGTGGTGTGCGGTGCAACCGGCGCATACAAACGATGAAAAATAGTGGAATTATCAGCGTCGTCGGTGTACGCGCTTTTGTCGATGGTAAGAATCATTCCCGGTGCAACAGGTATAACTTCTGATTTTTCGCCTTCAGTCCGCATTCCCAACGACGGAAGTTTAGCTTCATACTCGCCAAAAAATTCAACCCAGCCGCCGGTTTGCTCTTTGTTGGTTACCATGTTGTATGATGGTTCGTTCGGATCGTATTCGTTGTGGCAGCCAATACAAGTTGGTACCCACGACGAGTGACAACTTGAACAGGCCAGGTCAGAGTGAGCATTGCTTCTTGTACAAACTTTTGCCGGACGGGTTAAAGCCATTTTAATCTTGCTGTTTTTGGTTTGCAGAAAGGCCGTGTCGTTTTCAACAAAAGTATTTACCAGCGCGTGCTTGCGTTTGCCGGTTACCAAAAATTCTTTCCCTGAAATATTGCCAAGGCGCAAAGCCGCGATAATTGCCGATTCATTGTCAAGATTTTCGGCTTTTATCGTTCTTGCATCGCCGTCAAAATGGCAATCAATACATTGAACATCCGCCTGATCTTCCTGGTGGGCATAAAGTGTTCCGTCGCCCATTACTTCATACGAATGATGACAATCGATACATTCCATTCCCAGCTCGTGGTGAACGTCTTGCTGTTTTTTTACAAATACACGTTCTCCTTCAATCAGGCGATAGTTATTGTCGTTAGTAGGCATTTGTTTGACTTCAAGTGTTGTTTCGTGCCAACCTTCGTAATTGGTTGAAATCCTTCCCGAACGGCTGTGGCAACCAAAACAATGATTGTTGCTAATGGCCAAACTAATCGACGGGTGTGCATTAATAATGGAATCTTTAACCTTGGCAAGTGCAACTTCTGCCTCGGGGCTGTAATTCAGGTGGCAGGCCAGGCAACCTCCGCCACGGCTGCTTTCGTTAACCGGGCCATATTCTGTTTTTGGATTTCCAAGATGGCAGCGAACACATAAATTACGCAAATGCTCGTCGGCAGCCGAATT
>NZ_JBFHGM010000265.1:0-7066 GCF_041583095.1 Draconibacterium sp. | reverse complement strand
TCGCACTGTTACTTTGATTATTACCAGGGCGACCCATCACTGGAGCCAAAAGCTTTTGGTGGAAATATCACCTTGAAAAAAGTATACAACTTCGAACCTGTTCCTGCTGAATTGAGTGCCGAAGAAGCCAAACATATTATTGGTGCACAGGCCAACATCTGGGCCGAATATATGCCCAACGGCCGCCACGTGGAGTACATGATCATGCCACGAATGAGTGCACTTTCGGAAGTATTGTGGTCGCCAAAAGATGCGAAAGACTGGGGCGATTTCTCAAAAAGAATGGAAAGCCAGTACAACCGTTTCGATAAGCTGGGCGTTAATTATGCTACCAGTGCTTTCCAGGTTTCGGCAAAACCGGAACTCGATCCGGAACACAAGGCTATAAAAGTTTCACTGAGCACCGATGCCTGGGAGCCGGATATTTATTACACTTCCGACGGATCGGAGCCAACCGAAGAATCAAATAAATATTCACAGCCCTTTACCATCAGTAAGTCCGGAACCGTAAAAGCAGTGGTTATTCAGGATGGGAAACAAAAATCGCAGCCATTGGCCACCGACTTTTTCATCCACAAAGCCATTGCCTGCAAAGTGGACCAGAAATACCCGAACAGCAAAAGTTACGAATCGACCGGAGAATATGCCTTGGTTGATGGAATCAAAGGTTCTAAAGACCACCACGATGGAAACTGGAAAGGATTTAATGGCAAAGATCTCGTTGCAACAATAGATTTGGGTCAGTCGCAATCTTTCTCAAAGGTAAGTACCGGAGTGCTTCAGGATAACGGCGCCTGGATTTTTTATCCAACGCATGTTACGGTTGAGGTTTCAGAAGACGGACAGAGTTTCAAAAAGCTGGGGACTGTTAAAAATAAAGTAAGTGCTAAGGATGGAGAGCGCCAAATTCAAGACCTGGTGCTAAATAAAAAAGGAAAGGGACGTTATGTTCGTATAACGGCTGCACATTTAGCAAGTTGTCCGAAGGGGCATGCCGGTGAGGGTCAACCCGGCTGGTTATTTGTTGATGAAATTATTGTAGAGTAAAATATTTAACGGGCACGAACTGAAATCGTGCCCGTTTCTTTTTCTATTTCTTTTTACGGGCAACCGTAAACGTTACATGCTCTCCACCAAACAGGTCTCCCCCCGGCAAAACATCCTCGTAAAATTCAACATTTTGCCATTCGTTTTCAGGCAATAGCTTTTTCAAGTCAGAATGTGCAAAAAAGTGTGTCCAAAAACGATAAACTTCCACTTTTTCATCCTCATCTACAATCTGATGCTGATATAAAATTACCTTTTCCTCTTCATACAAAAAGGACTCAGAAAGCGCCAGATAAGGCTCCGGTTTCCAAAATCCAGTTTCAGCAACCTCCCAGTTTTTAGGAGCTACTTTTTTAGGCAGTTCCCTGTCATTTAATACATCGAAAACAAAAGTGCCTTCAGGCTTTAGAACGCTATGGATAAAACCAAGCAACTTTGTTCTGTCTTCAGGCAGTAAAACGCCCAAATCAGTATAAATCAGCAGAACCAGATCAAAACTTTGCTCCGCCAATTCTAATTCCAGGTAATTTGCTTGCAGGTAATTTATTTCAAGTCCATCTCTTTTAGCCTTGCTTTTTGCGTAATCGATTGAATTTTTAGAGAAATCAACGCCGGTAACTTTATGACCCTTTTTGGCCAGTATTGTGGAGTATAAACCGGGGCCACAACCTAAGTCAAGGATATTCAGTTTTTCTTTTCCTGACTTTTCCAGAATCCAGTCTACCGTATTTTTTATGGTCTCCGGTTTGCGACTTGCCAGGTCAAGATTTTCGTTCAGGTGCACTTGCAGAAGTTGTTTCGAAATGTATTTATCGGTCCACATAATTGCGGTACCCGGTTCGTACAAACTGGGCTTTTGGGTATTAGTGATTAATTTATTGAGTTTCATTTTTCTTACAATTTAAAATGATTGAATGATTTGAATAATAAAAAATGCCACAAGCAGAAATCTTGCCTGTGTACTTTTCAGCTCCGAACGGAGCTTTTTCGATATGTTATCTCAATAAATGAAGTGATGCAAAGTTAAAAATTTTCGACCAATTAAAAGGTATTTCACTCAACATCACATTTCAGGGGAGAAATAAAGAAACTTTTATTGGCTAATTTTCACTTCGCAATGCACTTCTTGAAGCTTTATCAACCAAACTAAAAATTCGTTCTATTTGGTCTTTTAAACGCGTTGGTTGATGCCCCTTCACTTTTATAATTTTACAATTCAGGGAATCAAACAATTCGTAAAACTGCTTATACAAGTCGGCGTTTTTAAGCAGCTTCCCTCCCTTCGAGCAAAAATTATTTTCCTCCAATCGTGCACGGCGATCAACAAGCTGAGCGATATTTTGCGAATCAGTATAAACTAAAACCTTTATGTCATTTTTTTCAATTTCAGACAAAGCCCAAAGTAAAGTTTGTAGTTCGAGCCGGGTAGATGAAGTATTCTCAAAACGTTTTGTTTGAATACGCTGCTTTAAATTTTCGGTATCCATTTCGTTTTCATCCAGAACCAGGCATGCACCATATCCAACTTTTGATTGAACATGCACACTTCCATCGGTAAATAAATACAGCTTATCCATTTTTCAATACTACTGAAAAAAGTTAAAGCCTGGCGTTGAACCAGGCTTTAACTAATTTCAAGAAAGACAACTACTCTCTTTTATCGTTTAAGTATACTATAAAATCACACCTAGTTCAGCAATCGAGCTATAAAAACTACGACTGACTTCGCGCAAGGTCGTAATTTTAATGTAACGCACCTTATATGTTTTATCAAACATCTTCTCCTGACGTTCGTCGGAATAACCAAAACGACCATTTTCAACCGCTGTTTCCCAGTTTTTGCCATCGGTACTTACCTCGAAATTATAAGTTGCAATGCGGCCATTCCATGAATCTTGTCGCGGCAAATAGCTAAAACCTTTCAACTCCAGCGTCTCGCCCATATCCACTTGCAAGAAGTGTGGTTGAACCAGCTTTTCATCGCTCCAATCTGAATGCCATATCGTTTCAGGGTTGTTATCAATAGCCTTTTCCGGCTCGTTTCCTTCGTAGCTGCAATCGGCGGTGGCAGTCCACTTCTTTTTGCTCATTTCAAAATTACGGATTACAAGGTTGCTGTTCATTTTCCCTTTAACTTTTGCATAAACAGCTACTTTCCCGCCTTTTTTTAGCTCGAATGGTTTTTTATAAGCTTTAAATTTCTCATCATTTACTGAATAAATAAGATCAGCATTTTCAGAACTACTTACTGAAATTTCTCCATTGCCATTTTGTTCCAGAACCGGAGCCTGCGCCAACAAAAGTTCGGTAACCGGGTATTTTTCGGCGGCATACTCAAAGATACTTTTTTGCTGAAACTGCACCGGCGAATAAGTAACATCGAAACGATAAATGCCGCTTGTTGCTACATACTGAGGCAATATTCCGGGGCCACATGTAGCCGTTCCCAGACCGGTAACCAATGCATCGTAATTAACCGTCACAAAATCGGCTTCATCCAACTCGTTCAGGTGTCGTGCTTTTGTTATTTCTGCATCGTCATACGGATAAGCGCTGAAATTCATTTCTGTTGAACCACTCAGTAAAAATCCGATTCCTTCGCTGTTCGAAACCGAAGCCCATCTTACGCCCGATTGGTTACAATTATCTTGCGGAATAACAATGTTATGATCGTATAACTCTTCAGCGGTAGTTGAATAAAAATCGAATTTACCGCCACTCTTACGGTCGGGATACGTAGAAACACCACCCAAACCATACCAGCTAACTTCGTTGTACGAACGTTTCATTTTCATTTGCAAACCAACTTTTGCAACTGCAGCTATTGAATTTGGCAAATTAACTTCGCTTGAGACATTAAAAGTTCCGTCGCTAAAAATATGATACTGCATTACCGCAGAAAACTCGGAAGAAGAGCTTTTTAGAGTTACAGGGTAAATCAGTAGCAGACTTCCATCGTCCTGATTTTTAAGTTCTGGTTTTTGAGCGGTTTGCTCCAGTTGGTCCAACCCGGCTTTTTCCCAAACCCGGTAACCGTTGCGGTCGCGAATATCGTTTTCTGTTGGCGGGCGGAAGAAGTTTAATCGTGGCCCCTGTTTCATCATTTCTTTTCCTTTGAAAATGTACGATGAAATAATACCTGATTCAGCACCAATTTTCAATTGATAATCTTCTCCCAAAACAACATACGCTTCTTCGTTTTGCTGAACTGAGATTTCACCTTTGTTTTCAACTGTAGTATATGCAGCCGATTGTGTTGGTAACATAAATTCTTCCCAGGCTTGTTCGTGCCCGGCTTTTACAAAACCTTTTCTATTTTTGGTAATCAGCGAAAACTTCAGCACATAACTTTGTCCGGCTTTGGGTTGTGGTAATTCTGGTAACGAAACGCTAAACGGTTTTTCTTCCAACGGCTCAACATTTAAATCAGAAATCCTTCCGTGAGCAACAATTCCTTCCGCACTTTTAACGGTCCAAAACAGACTAAATTCGTTCAGGTTAGTAAAAAAGTATTTATTTCTAATGGTAAATTTTCCGGCTGTTAAATCGTCGGCTTTTATTGCAATATTCTGATAAACCTTTTTAGTCTCCCACAATTGCGGATTTGGCAAACGATCGGGATTTACCAATCCGTTCATACAAAAACTATTGTCGCTGGGTTTATTGGTTCCGTAATCACCTCCATACGTGTAATACATTCTGCCATTTTCATCTACTTCGCGCAATCCCTGGTCAACCCAGTCCCAGATACAACCGCCCTGCAAAGCCGGATACATTTCAATGGCATCCCAGTAATCCTGCAAACCACCGCAACTGTTACCCATCGCGTGTGCGTATTCACATTGGATTAACGGACGATCGGGATTTTCTTTGGCATAATTGATCATTCCATCAATACCCATATACATGGGGCAGAAAATATCCGTATGGTCGGCCAGCCCGGCACGCTCGTACTGTACCGGACGACTTTTATCGCGTTCTTTAATCCAGTTGTAATCGGCAACAAAGTTAATTCCATCGCCGGCTTCGTTTCCTAACGACCAGGTAACAATACAAGCATGGTTTTTATCGCGTTCCACCATCCGGCGGGTACGATCCAAATGCATTGGCCCCCACTCGGCATGTTTGGCCAAACTTTCTTCGCCATAACCCATTCCGTGCGATTCAATGTTCGCTTCATCAATTACATACAATCCGTACAAATCACAAAGCGCATAAAACTCCGGATCGTCAGGATAATGGCAGGTGCGCACCGTATTGATGTTAAATTCCTTCATCAGCTGAATATCCTTTAACATCATTTCGCGACTGATTACATGTCCCTCGTCGGGATCATGCTCGTGACGGTTAACTCCTTTAACATACACCGCTTTTCCGTTCACCATAAACTGGCCGTTTTTAATTTCGGCAGTGCGGAAACCAATGTTTTGCGAAAATGCTTCAACTGTATTTCCCTCAGCATCTTTTAAAACAATCATCAGTTTATACAGATTGGGTTGCTCAGCCGACCATTTTTTTGGATTTTCAACATTGGCAGCAAATTCAAACATTGCAGTATTTTCTCCGATGGTTGAAGTTTCAGAGAGATCAATTATTTTTTGATTTTTATCAAACGTTAAAACGCTTGCCTCAACAGAGTAAATTCCGGCATCTGCTCCAGTATGGTTTTCCACTTCTACTTCCAGCGAAAAAGTTCCGTTTTTGTAATTCTCGTCTAAGCCGGCATGAACAAAAAAGTCGCGTACATGAACTTTTGGAGTGGCCTGTAAATAAACATCGCGCTCAATACCACTTATTCTCCAAAAATCCTGGCATTCGAGGTAACTACCGGTACTCCAGCGATACACTTCCAGGGCCAGCGTATTTTCTCCGGGTTTTACAAATTCTGTTAAATCGAACTCGGCCGGAGTTTTTGAACCTTCGCTATACCCCACTTTTTCGCCATTTACCCAAATGTAAAACGCCGATTTTACAGCTCCAAAGTGTATAGAGATTTGGCGGCCATCCCAATTCTCGGGAATAGTAAAATTACGTCGGTAACTTCCAACGGGATTGTAAGCAGATGGAATATGAGGTGGATTTGGACGTTCGTTTGCAATCATCCAAAACGGATACCTTGTATTTACATAAATAGCGGTATCAAATCCCTGGCGTTCCCAGTTTGCAGGTACCTTTATGTCGGCCCAGCTACTTACATCATAATCGGTTTTGTAAAAATTAACAGGCCGGCCTTCGGGATTGGTGGCAATATTAAATTTCCAGATGCCATTTAACGACTGAAAATAAGCTGACTCATCTTTATTATTGTCCCACGCCAATCTTTCACTTTCAAAAGGGAAAAAACTGGCATGCGGATCGCTGCGATTTATATTAAAAACTGCGGGATCTTCCCATTCTTTTACGTCCTGAGAAAAAACGGACGAACACACTAATACAAATAAAAGTAGTAAACTGAGATTTTTCAACATGATATGTGGTTTAATTAATTTCTCTATTTAGCAAGACACATAAATTGCCGGTTTAACCTATGTGAATGCAATGTTTTTTGCTCATAATTTGCTGAATATAACCCAAACCTCTTCAGCCTTTACAGTTATAAACCAAAAACATTCGAGAAATAAGGATAATTTGAGATACAACAATTATTAACACCTGTAAAGCATAACCCGAACAGGATTTTTCGATATGCGATTTTAGAAAATGAAGTGAAACAAAATTGAATCGAAAATATGTAATCATAAGTCAATACATAAATAAACATACAGAATTAAATATACACATTAGTTTCATTTTCAAATAGATACTTTTTAGTCCTGTTATACAAAAATCCCTAATTACATGCACCTTTTAGTGCATTCTAAATTAGCACCTTAGCTAAACATTTCTGACTTATATTCGTTTTATTTGCGACTGATTAACAAGAATCGTTTATGTATTTAGAAAAGGAAAAACCGGCAACAAAGAACCAAATATCTGCAAAAGAAGCACTTCAGGATTACTACATTGCGCGATTAAGTCG
>NZ_JBFHGM010000264.1:0-7075 GCF_041583095.1 Draconibacterium sp. | reverse complement strand
TAAAGGATTAACGGTTCCAACACCGGTTATTACTACCCGTTTTAATTCCATAAATGAATTCTATGAATATAACTTCTTTTGGTAAAATTAGAGAGCAGCTTCGATGTGAGCTACTGCTTCACCTACTGTAGAAATTTTTTCTGCCTCGTCGTCTGGAATAGCAAGATCAAATTCTTTCTCAAATTCCATGATCAATTCAACTGTGTCAAGTGAATCTGCACCAAGATCGTTAGTGAAAGATGCTTCAGTAGTTACTTCACTTTCGTCAACACCTAATTTATCAACGATTATTGCTTTTACTTTTGCTGCAACGTCAGACATAATTCTTAATTTTAATTAATACTAAATTTTGTTTTAAATAATTCGCTGCAAAGTAATACATTTACGCTTTAAATCTCCAAGAAAAAAATTAAAAAAGATGTTAACGTTGCAGCTCATATAACTATTAACCGCCTAAAATTGAACGAATTGTTTAAAAGTTCTAAAGTCTAAAGAAACGTTAAAATGGAACAAAAGAGGATTGCAGTCTTTGCTTCGGGATCGGGAACCAATGCCGAGAATATTTTTAAGTACTTTCTTGGAAATGAAAAAATTATGATCGATTCCTTGTGGGCAAACAAATCTGAAGCCTATGCATTGGTGCGGGCACAAAAACATGGGGTGGAAACCTTTGTGTTTAATCGCAACCAATTCTATAATACCAACGAAATTGTTGAAACATTAAGAAATCGTAAAGTGGATGTTATTGTGCTGGCGGGTTTTTTGTGGCTTATCCCCGACAACCTGGTCGAAAACTTCACGATTATTAATATACATCCGGCTTTGCTGCCCAAATATGGCGGTAAAGGAATGTACGGAATGAATGTGCACAAGGCGGTGGTTGAAAACAAAGAAACGTATTCGGGGATCACTATTCATTACGTAAACCAGAATTACGATGAGGGAAAAATCATCTTTCAGGCAAAATGCGAAGTGTTGCCTGAAGATACGCCCGAGCAGGTAGCTGCAAAAGTGCACGCGCTGGAATACAAGCATTACCCACCGGTAATAGAAAAAGTGCTAAGCGGAAATAGCTAATAAACGTCAATAATTAACCGGAATTATGGCTGGTTGGTTAATTAATTTTACAAATTACAATATCCTGTTAAATAATGTTAAGTGCCATATTCTCAACATTTCAATAAAATTATCTTTGTCGCATGAGTCGTAAAATGCTAATAACATTAATTGTGTTGATGGCGGTTGTGCTGTCGGGTTTGATATTGGTTCAGGGATCGATGATCAAAGCAGCAGCAGATATTAGGGAGGAACAATTTAATAAGCAGGTAATAAATGCATTGGCTCAGGTAGTCAGGCAACTAGAGGCTGATGAGGAATACATTGCACGACAATACGCACGCAGTGGTATAATACCTGGGAGTGGGAATGCCAATGAGTTTGGTGGAGTATTTCCTCGAAATAACAGTGGAAGTGTACTTAGTTTCCAATTTTCGATTTCGCAGCAAAATAATTACGGACAGTTGGAAGAAAGTTATCGAATGCAGTATCAGGATTCTTCTGCTTCAGGGAGCGGTGTCTTAACTATTGAACAACTTCTGATTAGCCGGCAGGAAATTGAGCGCCGACGAGAACAATGGCTAAAGGATGTTGACTGGAAGAACTTCGAAATTTTGTACCTGGAGGACCGACCAATTGAAGACAGAATTGACACTTCTCGGCTTGCCGAATTACTCTCACGTGCAATGAATCAATCGGAGATTGAATTGGGTTACAAATATGCAGTAACAAACGCAACCCGTGGGAGAGAGGATATTTTGCTTGGAGAGCCAGGCTACCATGTTGGAAAAAGTACCAAGGAATTCAGCCAGTTGTTGTTTCAAAACGACTATGGCGGTGCCAAACCCAACTATTTGAATGTATATTTTCCTGACCAAAAAGGATATCTATTCAGACAAACCGGACTTACCATTATACCTACAATTATTTTAACCGGGCTGCTGATTGCCATTTTTGCTTATGCTTTAATGGTTATCATGCGCCAGAAAAAACTGTCGAACATTAAAAACGACTTTATAAATAACATGACGCACGAGCTGAAAACACCAATTTCAACTATTTCGCTGGCCAGTCAAATGTTGCAGGACGGTAGTGTTACCAATACACCGTCGATAATTGAACACGTTGCAAACGTTATTAATCAGGAAAGTAAACGTTTGGGATTTCAGGTGGAGAAAGTGCTGCAGATGGCTGTTTTTAACGAAGGCCGTTTAAAGTTGAAGTTCCGCGAGTTCGACGCGAATAAGATGATAAAAACCGTAACCGCTAACTTCGAGTTGCGGGTTAACAATAAAAACGGGACACTTCATACCGAGATTTTAGCAGATAATGCACTTATTAAAGGCGACGAGGTGCATATTACAAATGTTATTTTTAACTTGCTTGACAATGCGATGAAATACAGCAGGGAGGTACCCGAGATATGGGTAAAAACCGAAAACCGAAAAGATCAGCTTGTTATTTCGGTTCAGGATAATGGCATTGGAATTGCTAAGGAACATCATGCGCAGATTTTTGATCGTTTTTACAGGGTACCAACAGGAAATGTTCACGATGTAAAAGGATTCGGTCTGGGATTAAGTTATGTGAAGAAGATTATCGACCTTCACAACGGTACAATAAAAGTTGAAAGTGCTTTGAATAAAGGAACGAAATTTAAAATTTATTTCCCACAAATAAATAATTAACCATGGAACAAAAAACAAAATTACTACTGGCAGAAGACGACGAGAATTTAGGCTTATTATTAAAAGAATATTTGGTTGCAAAAGGATATGATGCAGAGCTTTATCCGGATGGAGAAGCAGCTTACAAAGGATTTATGAAAGAGCATTTCGACATTTGTGTGTTGGATGTGATGATGCCCAAAAAAGACGGATTTACACTGGCAAAAGATATACGTATTATAAATGCCGACATCCCGATAATTTTCCTGACAGCAAAAAACATGAAAGACGATGTACTGGAAGGTTTTCAGCTGGGAGCCGACGATTACATTACCAAGCCTTTTAGTATGGAAGAGCTGATTATGCGTTTGGAGGCGATTTTGCGGCGTACTTCGCAGGAAGGACAGGCCAGCGCACAACAGGTTTTTACGCTGGGTAAATTTACTTTCGATACCCGGAAGCAAACGCTTACTGAAGGCGAAAACACCGTTAAACTGACTACAAAAGAATCGGATTTGCTAAAATTGCTTTGCCAGAATGCCAACAAAGTGCTGGAACGTAATTATGCATTAAAATCGATTTGGATCGACGATAACTATTTTAATGCACGCAGTATGGATGTTTATATTACCAAACTGCGCAAGCACCTGAAAGAAGAACCTACCGTTGAAATTATAAATGTACACGGAAAAGGTTATAAACTGATTGTTTGATGAAACGCTATAGCAAAAGAAAAGCCTGATAATTTTATCAGGCTTTTTTATGATTTTGAATTTCTTTTAATCCAGTTTTAATACGGCAAGGAAAGCTTTTTGAGGTACCTCAACGTTACCCACTTGTTTCATTCGTTTTTTTCCTTTTTTCTGTTTCTCCAGCAGTTTACGTTTTCGCGTAATATCACCGCCATAACATTTTGCCGTTACGTCTTTTCGAACAGCTTTTACAGTTTCGCGGGCAATAATTTTTGCACCGATAGCTGCCTGAATGGCAATGTCAAACTGTTGTCTCGGAATCAGTTCTTTTAGTTTTTCGCACATTCGGCGTCCGAAAGCATAAGCATTGTCGAAGTGAATTAATGTCGACAGGGCATCAACCATTTCGCCGTTCAGCAGAATGTCCAAACGTACCAGTTTTGCCGGTTTGTAACCACTCATGTGGTAATCAAACGACGCATAACCTTTCGAAATACTTTTTAGTTTGTCGTAAAAGTCGAAAACGATTTCTCCCAGCGGAAGATTAAAAACCAGTTCGGCACGCTCGGCAGTCAGGTAATTCTGGCTGACCAGTTCGCCGCGTTTATCGAGACACAAGGTCATTACCGGCCCAATAAATTCCGAAGCTGTAATGATATTCGCCCTGATGTATGGTTCTTCTATCTCGTCGACAGTTGTTGAAGCCGGCATTCCCGAAGGGTTGTAAACCGTAATTTCACTTCCGTCGGTAAGGTGAGCTTTATACGAAACGTTGGGTACTGTTGTAATAACGTTCATGTCGAATTCGCGCTCCAAACGTTCCTGGATAATCTCCATGTGCAAAAGGCCAAGGAAACCGCATCGGAATCCAAATCCCAGTGCTGCTGATGATTCCGGCTCGAAAGTTAACGATGCATCGTTCAGTTGCAGTTTATCCATTGCCGCACGAAGATCTTCATAATCATCTGCGTCAATTGGGTAGACTCCGGCAAAAACCATAGGTTTTACTTCTTCAAAACCTTCAATGGCCTTGTCGCAAGGGTTAACAACGTGAGTAATCGTGTCACCAACTTTTACCTCTTTTGCTGTTTTAATCCCCGAAATAATGTATCCAACATCTCCGGGACCTAAAACATCACGAGGCTGCAAACTTAGTTTTAGTACACCCACTTCGTCGGCATCGTATTGTTTGCCGGTGGCCACAAATTTCACCAGGTCTTTTTTCCTTATTTCACCATTCTGAATTTTGAAATAGGCGATAATTCCGCGAAACGAATTAAAAACCGAATCGAAAATAAGTGCCTGCAACGGTGCTTTAGGATCGCCTTTCGGGTGTGGTATTTTGTATATAATCTGATTCAGAATTTCCTGAACTCCTTCTCCGGTTTTTCCGCTGGCGCGAATAATATCTTCGCGGTCGCAGCCGATAAGGTCGATGATTTGATCTTCAACAACTTCGGGCATCGCATTTGGGAGGTCCATTTTATTCAGTACCGGAATAATTTCCAGGTCGTGTTCAATGGCCAGGTACAAATTCGAAATGGTTTGCGCCTGAATTCCCTGGGTAGCATCGATAATAAGTAATGCTCCTTCGCATGCAGCAATCGATCTCGAAACCTCGTACGAAAAATCGACGTGTCCCGGAGTATCAATCAGGTTTAATTTATAGGGCTCTCCATCGTGCACATAATCCATTTGTATGGCATGGCTTTTAATCGTAATCCCACGTTCCTGTTCCAGATCCATACTATCGAGCACCTGGGCGTGCATTTGGCGTTCGCTAATCGTTTTGGTAAATTCCAAAAGGCGGTCAGCCAACGTGCTCTTTCCATGGTCGATATGCGCAATGATGCAAAAGTTTCTAATTTTCTCCATTTACTACCTCTTAACAACCATTCAATTAAATGGTTCCTTCTATTTTGCGCAAAGATATTTTATTTTTTGATATAAATCAGGGCAGCATTGCCGATGCCGACGATTTAATTTTTACAATCAATTCGGTAATAAACCGGTAGGTTCGCGGGTAGGCGTCAGTCCATTCGCTTTCGCGGGGACCGGCAACATTCAACGTGTTTATATTATTAAGAATTAACCATGGTATTAAGTGCGAAGGATTTGTATCAGTCCGAACAATTCGCAGCGGTTTTTTTAACTTTTGGGCAAACTGCTGGGTAAGCAGTGTTCCGCCTGTTAAATCTTCCGAAACCAGGATTAAAGTTCCGTCTGAATCTGTGACATTTTTTCGTGTTCTGGCAGCATAGTCTTCTTCGGGCAATTCATTTAACGGATACTTTGCAGCTATTTTTCCGTCTTCAGCTTTCCGGTTTTTAGGGCACCAGCCACCGCACGGGAAGGAATATTTCAGACAAACATCTAAAACTGCGCGATCGACACCAGTTTGTCCTCCGGAAATCAACTTTTGGCATGGTATTTGTATTTTATTTTTCGTCATGAAAACAATTAAACTGAGTATAATTTATTGTATTCAGAAAATAGATTAGAAACAAAATACTTCACAGCAATATGCTGTTTTTTCATAAGTTTGGTTTAGTTAGGTTTAGTTTGAATCCCGGTAGCAGAGGCGCCGGGATTTTCTTTTATGATTCCTTTCGTTTGTAATATTCAATTCCTCCCGACTCAGCCAGAAGTTTTACTTTGTCGATAAGATTCTGCTTTTCATCTTCCGATAATTTTGAGAATGAGCGTGCCAGCGCAATTTTTTCGCGCATGAATGTTGCGTTCTCATTTCCCGATATCAAAACTGAAACAGGTAGTGACCAAACAAAATGCATCGCTTGTTTTATGCTTACATAGTTCGGGATCACCGGGTCGTCAGATGTCCAGTTGGCTTCTTCCTTTTTGGAAAAGAATCTTCCGTCGGCCAGCGATTTTATGGATAAAATACCCATGTTTCGATCAAGTGCCTTTGGCATTACGTTTTCGATAAAACTATAATACGATGCATCAAGAAGGTTAACCGGCATTAGTACAGTGTCGAAGATATCACTTGCTTCGGTTTGTTCGAGCATTCGCATGTGGGCATACGGATTTTGGTGGCCGGTAAATCCAAGGTATTTTATTTTGCCCTCTTGTTTCGCTTTTAAAAGTACGTCTAAAACACCATTGTTTATTCTGTTGTCAACATCACCGGGCGTTGAAATGGCATGAACCTGATACAGGTCAATCTGGTCAACTTTTAGTCTTCGTAACGAGCCCTCCAAATGTTCCTGCACGGTTTTGGCATCGCGGCCGGTTGATTTTGTCATCAGAAAAATCAGGTCGCGGTACTTTGGAGTCAGGTATTTCCCGTATCGTTCTTCGCTGGTTCCTCTTGAATAACTTTCAGCAGTATCGAAAAAACGGACACCGCCTTCAAGAGATGCTTCTATTACTTCCTGTGCATCGCGTTCGGTTGTCCAGCCCACATGGTAGCCACCGGTGCCAAGCATGGTAACGTGTTCGCCGGTTCGGCCTAATTTTCGTTTTGGCAATACTTCTCCCAGTCTGTCGCGCGTTTCCTGACCAGAAGCAAAGGAGCCTGAAGCCAAACTAATTCCGGCAGTTGCGCCGGCAAGCGATTTCAAAAATGATCTTCTGTTGGTCATAGTCATTAAGTTTTATGGTTTTTTGTTTAATACTTATTATCACTAGTGTCCCATT
>NZ_JBFHGM010000263.1:0-7117 GCF_041583095.1 Draconibacterium sp. | reverse complement strand
GGCTTCGGTTAATTGCGACGATTGTGAACGGCCACCGCCACGTTCGCCTTCTGCCGGCATCGGGCCAATGGCAATCACCAAAAATCCGTGCGATGCCACCTCATTCAGAAAGTTAACATGTTCCCATGGTGAGTTGGCACAGGCTCCGTTTCCCCAGGCAATAACCGGCAGTTTGTTTTTCTTGCCAAAAGCGCTCAAATCCTGAGGCCGAAAAACAGTGTGTGTTGCCAAGGAAGGCTCCGAAATCATAATGGCTTTGTATTCGCCTGTTCCCCCGTCTTCAACAATTCGCGAAGCACTTTCCTGTGCTGTAATTTGATTGGCAAACACAGCTGCCAACACAACAAGTAAAAATAAAACTCGGTGTATTTTCTTCATTTTAATTCTGATTTATTATTTATACATCTACAATTATTCAAGGCTGTTTACCCATTCTTTGCCTTCGGGCGAACGTCGCCACTCAAAGTACTCGTTCAGTACTTCTAACGACGCTGCACTTGGCACCTCGCCCACAAAAGGTGTTGCCCCTTTCAGGTACATCACATCGGGATTTTCGTTGCTGAAAGCCGGCCACTCAGGAACACCTTCGCCATTCGGGTTACCGTATTTTGCAAAGTTGGTCCAGTAATCCACCATTACCTCCGAAAGTGCCAGGTCTGACTCATTCTCATGTTGATCTTCCGGATTCAATCCAAAAACAAAAGCTACATCCTGTCCGTGTGGCGAGCCATAACCGTAACGAGGCGAATCTTCGGGATAATCGGGGTGCTGATCGAAATAGTACAAATATACATCCGATTCTCCTGTTTCCGATTGCAAACGCGCCCAACTCCAGGTATGCCATCCAAAAGCGGCATCGCGAGCCAGGTCGCGTGCGGTTTTAGGAACCGTGTTTTCTCCTGCCGGATAAGCTTCAATCAGTTTGTCGGCAAATTTTCCGTACCGCGCTCTTACCCCGGTATAATATTGTTCGGGTTCCCTTTCGCGCGAGAAACTTGCTCCCTCATCCGAATTGTACCCGATAAGCACAGGCACATCGTTGTATTTTCCTTCTTCGTAAAGTTTATACTGATCGTCGGGAATTACATAACCATCAACAATGGGCCATCCTCCTGCCATACCGAAACCGCTTGGCACCTCGTCGGCATCCAAAGCACGAAGTTCAGCCAGACTGGAAACACCTGCATTTTGCATGTACTCCACGCCATCAGCTTCTGCCTTCTCAAGTGTTTTCATATTTTCGCCCGGCATGGTTGAAGGACGGGTTGGGCCAAACGAACCGCCACTTTGCGAAATAGCGCCACTAAACAGACCTTTTGCCAAAGGCGATGCACACAACATACTTACCGAAATACCTCCGGCCGATTCGCCAAATATGGTAACTTTTGAAGGATCGCCACCAAAAGCAGCAATATTATCCTGAATCCATTGTAAACCCGCAATCTGGTCGAGAATACCGTAGTTTCCTGAAACGTGATTCGGGCTTTCAGCACTCAGTTCTGGGTGCGCCAAAAAGCCAAACTGATTTACGCGGTAAGCAACACTTACCAAAACAACTCCTTCTTTAGCCAATATCGCTCCATCGTAATACGAAGTTGCTCCGCCACTAAAACCGCCGCCGTATATCCATACCAAAACAGGTAGTTTTTCTTCGGCCGTCATTGCCGGAGTCCAGATGTTCAGGTACAGACAGTCTTCGCTTTTTCCAGCCGGAGGATTCCCTCCCTGCATTGGTGAAGGTCCAAATTCTTTGGTTTCTTTTACGCCTTCCCACTTTTCAGCAGGTTGTGGTGCTTTCCAGCGTAAATCGCCTACCGGAGGTGCAGCAAACGGCACTCCTTTAAAAACCCGAAGCCCATCCTCAATGGTTCCTTCTACAATTCCCTGTTCAACCTTTACCTGCTCGGGCGGAAGTTGAGAACAAGCATTCATAATAACGATGATTGCGATTGCAATTAAATAGAATGTTTTTTTCATTATTGATAGCTATTAAATTTCAGTCTTTTAGTTTGTACAATCAGACTTCGACTACGCTCAGTCTGACGGTCACCCTGAGCGAAGTCGAAGGGTCTTTTATCAATGAATCTAAACTACATTGACGCTTATTATTTTTGTTTGTTATTTCCAAAGATTTGGCAGAAAGCGGTAATAAAGTAAGTGCCGCCAGGTTGACCAAACATGACCGCCACTACCGCCCACATAATAATCGTATTCAATGTTGTGATTGTCAAGAGCCTTACACAAAGCATCAACTCGTCGGCTAAAAAAACCTTTTGCTTCTTCAGTACCCTGTCCGATAAAAAGGTAATCTACTTTGTCGTTTACCTTCGGATCATTCAGAAATTGTGAAAGCGTAGTTTCGGCAGTTACATCTCCGGCACTTAAAATTCCAAAATTCGCAAATAAATCGAGCGAACGGAAACCAATAAACATACTGTGTCGTCCACCCATCGACAAACCGGAAATGGCACGTCCTTTTGGATTTGGAATAGTGCTGTAACTTGCATCAACCAATGGAATAACATGGTTACGCAGTTCTTTTTCAAAAATATCGAAAGTAAGTTCTGCGTGCTGCGGATGATTACGGTGAATCACCTGGTTGTTTGGAATAGCAATAATCATCGGTTTCGCTTTCCCCTCGGCCAGTAAATTATCCAGAATGAGGTTCGCGCGGCCGTCGTAAATCCAGTTCGATGGTAATTCGCCGCTACCGCCCACAAGATAAAGCACCGGATATTCTTTAGAAGGATCGTAACCCGGTGGTGTATACACATACATTTCGCGTTCGCCATTGGTAACATCCGAATGATAAATGTGTCGTGTCACATTTCCGTGAGGTACGTTTTTGGCATCGTAATACGCCGGGCCGTCACCGTGCACTATCAACTGACTGTAAGGCGGCATGGCCGTAAAAGCAGCAATGGTGTTGCTCGGGTCACAAATTTGCATGCCGTCAACGTTAAAATGATAAGCATACATATCGGGTTCGAAAGGCCCCACCGTTACCGACCAAATTCCGTCTTCACCTTTTTCAAGCGGAAGTGGCTCACGCCCTCTGCCAAGAGCCGTAAGAATGGTTCCATCCGTAATTGTAACCACCTTGGCTTCAGGTGCTTTTAAGCGAAAAGTTACCATATGATCGTCGTGCACTTCAGGAGAATTTAAAGGCGCACTAAAGGGAATTAATCCTTCGGTGTCTTTTTGCGGATTATAATCGAGATTAACATTGGCCTGCTGCGCTTGTGAAAGTATTGGGCACACAAACAAAGCAGTAATAACCAACAACAGATGTTTTGTACGTTTCATAATTTAGATTTTAGTTATTTTACTGAAATACCCTTGATGCAAAATCGTGTAAGGACTTTCTCCAAACCTGCCATTCGTGGTCGCCGGGAAAAGAATTGAACTCCACTTCCAGGCCGTTTTCACGCATAGTTTTTACCGCCTTTTTGGTATGTTCAATACGCATGTCCTGCTCACCACATGAAATATAGAACAAATCCAGATTTTTATTGAATTTATCGGACTCGGATAAAAGTCCCGGAATTTCTTTTTCGGCATCAAAACCACTTCCCGAGGTTCTGATTCCACCAAACAGTCCGGTGCTAAATACACCTACAGAGCCAAAAAACTCAGGGCTTTCCAATCCCACGTAAAACGATTGTCCGCCTCCCATCGAAAGTCCGCAAATAGCACGATTATCAGCATCAGCCAGCGAGCGGTAATTTGCATCGATAAACGGGACAATATTTTTCGTCATTTCTTCTTTGAAAGGAGCCATTCCCTTGCTGCTGTAGCCACCAAAACCTCCGCCAGGTGCTGTAACGTTTCCGTTGGCAATGACCACTATCAATGGCCTGGCTTTTCCTTCGGCAATCAGGTTATCCAGTATAATATCGGTTTTTCCCTGCACAGCCCAGCCGGTTTCATCTTCGCCGCCACCATGCTGAATATAAACCACCGGATATTTTTCGCTGATATTTTTATCGTAGCCGGGAGGCGTATAAACAAAGAGGCGTCTCCAGCTTTTGGTGTATTCCGAATAATAATATTTCGAACTTAAAGCGCCGTGCGGAACATCTTTTATTGTATAAAAATCAGCACCTTTTTCAGGAATCTCAATAGCACTAGCCATTCTCCCCATACCATAAAACGATTCACTTGCAGGGTCGGCAACTTTAATTCCGTCTATAACCAATGAATAATAGTGAAATCCCGGAACCTGCGGATCGGTTGTAACACTCCAAACTCCCTGGTCATCTTTTGTCATATCATACAACTTTCCCAAATCAATCTGAACTTTTTTAGCATCAGGAGCCTTCACCCTGAAGATCACACTTAAATCAGTCTGAATTTTGGGATATTCAGCACCAGCCACATTGCTTGTAGCTGGTGTTGATTCTGTATTTTCTTGTCCCAAACAAAACAGACTTGCTTGAGCAATAATTATTAATATTAACAGAAAGTGCTTCATTTATAACAAATTATTTCTTTTGAAAAAGAAGTTGAGCAAAACCATACAAGCTTTTGCGCCAGGTTTGAAATTCATGTGCCGTTCCGGGTGCTTCGTAATAAACATTGTTGATGCCGGCATTATCAAGCGTCTCATGAATAGCCCTTCCGGAACGGGGACCTTCTTTTGACCCCATGGATACGTAGAACAATTTTACCTGCTTGTTGAATTCGTCAGGTTTTGCCAACAAGCCGTTATAACCGCTTTCAACGCCTGGAAATCCAAACGGAGCACTAAAAACACCGATGCTGGCAAACTTATCGAGATTGGCCTGTGAAATTTGGTAGGTTTGTGTTCCCCCAAGCGAAAGACCTGCAATTGCCCGATTTTCGCGATCACTTAATGTTCTGAATTGTTTATCGATTGTAGGAATCAGATCGGTGATAATGGTTTCAGTAAATTCATCCCAAAAATTAGGTCCTTGTCCGGGACCTCCCCGACGGCCTGGCCCCTGTCTTTCAGGTTTGGGAAGTATTTTACCTGATTTATCGCGAATAGGCGTATTAAAAGCTCTTGCAATTCCACCATCTTCCATTACAATAATCATTGGTTTTGCTTTCCCTTCGGCAATCAGGTTATCGAGAATAAAATTGGTACGCCCCTGATTTGGCCATGCGCGCCTGTCTTCTCCCATACCGTGCTGCAAATAAAGCACCGGATATTTTTTGTCAAGATCCTTGTCGTAACCCGGAGGGGTATAAACATAAGCATGACGAGGCTCGTTGAACGATTTTGACCAATAATACACTGATCGAACCTGGCCATGAGGAACATTCTTTATATCGTAAAAATCAACTCCTGCTTCCGGGATTTCCATTCCACTCATAATGCGACTTGCACCAAAAAATGTTTCAGTATAAGGATCGGCAACGTCTACACCATTTATTTTCAAAGTATAATAATGAAAACCAGGATCCTGAGGCTTGGTGACGCCTGTCCAAACACCATCGTCGCCTTTCGTTAGCGGAACATTTCCAAGGCTCACTGAAATACTGGTTGCTTCAGGTGCCTCTATGCGAAAATATACCTGTCCTAAAGAATCGACACGGGGATACTCGGCTCCTAATATATTGGTTGAAGCAGGCTTTGTTCCTGCCGGAAAATCATTGTTTTGTGTATGCCCTACTGAACTTATTACGAACAGCAGAAGCACTAAAAAAAGATTCTTCATTTCTTGATTTAATTAATTATTTGAACAGCAACTGGGCATACTGATGTAAATCCCTGCGCCAGGTTTGCCACTCGTGAGCAGTTTCAGGCGACTCGTAATACACATAATCGATGCCCTGTTTTTCGAGCATATTTCGGAAAGCACCAACTGAGCCGGGAAAAGGTTCTGGTTCTTTGGTTCCCAAACCCAGCCAGAAAACTTTCATCTGCTTATTTACAGATTTCCCGTTTTTGAAGGCTCCGTTCAAAAAAGTTTCCACATTAATTTCGTCGGAACTGGGGTAATTGGATGTACCGCTAAAACCGCCGTAATACGCAAACTCATCGAGGTTGTTCATACAAATTCGCATGGTTTGATTGGCTCCCATCGACAAGCCCGCAATGGCGCGATGCTCACGATCAGCAATGGTTCGGAAGCGTTTATCGATCATCGGAATGATTTCGTTCATCATCACCTCTTCGAAAACCATTGCCGGACGACCGCCGCCTGAACTTTGTGGTTTATAGGCATAACCGTTGTCCATCACAATAATCATGGGCACCGCTTTTTGGGCTGCAATCAGGTTATCCAAAATGCGGTTGGCATGTCCCTGGCTTGCCCATCCGGTTTCGTCTTCAAAACTTCCGTGTTGCAGGTAAAGTACCGGATAATGTTTTTCAGGATTAGCGTAGTACTCTGCAGGTGTATAAACAAAACAACGGCGAAACGACTGCGTAATTTCAGAGAAATAGGGCTGTTCGCTAACCATACCGTGCGGCACATTTTTCAGTGCATAAATGTCCATGTCGTCGGCCGGAATTTCAATACCACTTCCCCAGCGGCCGGCACCATAAAAATATTTGGTTCCCGGATCGGGAACTGATGCGCCGTCAACATTTAACTGGTAGTAATGAAAACCAACATCCTGAGGTTCCGATTCACCGGTCCACAAGCCGTTTTCGTCTTTTTTCATTTCATATTTTACGCCGCCAATATCGAGTCTGACATTGTTGGCTTCCGGTGCTGAAATCTGCGCACGAACCCGGCCCTCAGAATTCACCTGAGGAAATTGTTTGCCGGGCTGATTTACCGATGACGGCTGAAAATCCTCAACCACATCCTGAGCGGCACAAATTCCGCTGATGAATAAAGCCGTAAATAATAGGACTATATTCTTCATAAGTTATTCTTTAAACAATAGCGGAGCCAGTTGATACAAACTTCTGCGCCAGGTTTGAAACTCGTGTGCAGTACCTTCCGAAACATACGAAACCGCGTTGTAACCGGCATCTTTTAATGCTTTTGCCGCATTTTTCACTCCATCCGGACGTTCTTTGCTACCACAACTGATAAATACCAGTTTCAGGTTCGAATGATCTTTGATATCCTCAGGTGCATAAATACCACCACTTAACAGCGCATAATACGAAAACACTTCAGGTCTGTTCAATGTG
>NZ_JBFHGM010000262.1:0-7193 GCF_041583095.1 Draconibacterium sp. | reverse complement strand
TTTTAGTCTGATATCGCGAATAAACTGGCTGATGTTTTTATTCATAGATTGTTTTAGCCAGCGATGAACCGTAGAATGGCTGACTCCTGTTTTATGAACCAGTTGATCCGGGCCAAAATTTTCATCCGCAAGGTTTTCCTGCACAATTAGGGTGAGCTTTTGAATAAAATCAAGGTTCATTTGAATTAAAGGTATGAATTAGCGTTTTTTTACATACCTCAAAATACGTTGGAAGCTCATTATTGTTGCATTTGATTCGGATATGGAATTTTTCTCCGTTGTGATCGCTTAAAATTGCACAAAGCATTAAACTTTTTTACCGGGTTTTGGTCTTACCAAACGTAACAGGCTCGTAATGAAACTAAAATCGATTTTCCCGAAATTTATTGAGTGGCTGATATCGCCCGCGGTGTTTGGCAGCAAAAAAAAGCTTATTCCCGGCAAGTGGCATTTGATTGAATATTACGTAGATGAGGGAGAGCAGCTGTTACATTTTGATGAAGATACGCTGAAGAAAAATAAAATAATCTACGTTCTTTCTTTTTTCGAAAATCATGAATTTAAGTTAGCAGGCAAAGCACCGGTAAAACTACTGGAAGGGACAACTGACGGAAACTGGAGCGTTGCCCGAAACTTTATTACATTAATTAATCCGAAAGAGTTCAGGTACAATATTGAGTTTCAGTTTGCTTTTGAAAAAGGCATTTTGAAATTGCTAAAAAAAGATGCCATGGGCAAGATCGAGTTTTTTGGCTTCTTTCATGCGCCAAAACAAAAACTCTAAGTAACTTCTGATCTTTGCGTTGAAAATTGCTCGTACTCTTTGTTTTTTATAATCTCCTTAAGGCGTTGAGCCGTGAGCCACACTTCGTTAAAAGTTGTGTAAAGCGGCGTAAAACCAAAACGAATATTGTTTGGAGCACGAAAATCGGGAATGATTCGAATCCTTGATGTTTTTGGATGGATTAAAGCCTGACAAATTCGGTAGGCTTCCTCGTGTTTTAACGATATATGCGATCCCCGGTTTTCTGGCTTCGCCGGAGAGCCAACTTCAAAACCATAATTACGTAATTCTGTTTCAGCCAGGGAAAGAAAGAACCCGGACAGCCGTATGCTTTTTTGATAAATGTTTCTCATTCCTGCTTCGTTGATCATATCAATGCCTGGTTCTATGGCCATAAGATTTAGTACCGGAGGTGTTCCTGTCAGGAATTTTCGAATACCTTCTGCCGGACGGTAGTTTAAATCGAACTCAAAAGGTAAAGCTTCTCCAAACCAACCCTGAATGGGGGATGATAATTTTTCCTGTAAATCTTTCCGTACGTAAAGAAAAGCAGGTGAACCCGGACCGCCATTGAGGTATTTGTAGGTGCAACCAACCGCCAGATCTGCATTGCATTTATTCAGCTCAATTTCTACAGCACCCGCAGCATGACTAAGATCCCAAAGAACCAGCGCACCCATTTTTTGCGCATACCCGGTTATTTCTTCCAGTTGGTACATAAAAGCACTTTTAAAGGCCACCAACGACAGCACCACCAGGGCCGTATCTTTTGTGATCTTCGATTTTAGCTCATCCGTGTCAATTGTAATGCCGTTTGCGGTCTGAGCCAGTTCGAGCTGGTATTCCGGGCCAAATTCCTTTAAAAGTCCCTGTAAAATGTACAGGTCGGTAGGGAAATTGAGTGTGTCGCTTACAATTGTTGTTTTTCCTTTCTGCAGTTTCAGGGCGGCATGAGCCAGTTTGTAGAGGTTAACCGAAGTACTGTCTGAAACAATTACTTCTCCAGCCGAAGCACCAATAATTGGAGCGATTCTATCGCCAAGCTGAGCGGGTTTTTGGTACCAGTTCCGGTTCCAGCTTTCGATAAGTTCCGTTCCCCATTGTTTTCCCACCACTTCAGAAAGCAACGCTTTGGTTTCGACTGGTAGGCGGCCAAGCGAGTTTCCATCAAGGTAAATGGTATTCTCCGATTCAATGTAAAACCGGCTTCGGAATTTTTTTAATGGATCGTCTCTGTCAAGTTGTTTGGCTAAAACAAGGTTCTGGTCAGTTGTCATTTATTTTTGGCTTTCGAGTATTCTTTTGGCTTCAGGAAGAATTTTTTCTACCCAGCGGCGGTACATTTCTCCTGAGGGGTGTAGGCCATCGGAAGCCACAAGCGTTTCATCGTTAAGCGCCTCGCGCGAAATGGCAGTTATCTCCACGTAACGCGCATTGGCCTGCTGTGTTTCCTGAAAATTTATAGCGTTGTATTCATCGATTTCTTTGGCAATCTGTTCCGGGTTGCGGCTTTTCCCAAAAGGAGTAACTCCATAATCGGGGATTGAAATTACAATTACGTTTTGAGCTTTGTTACCTGCATATTTTATTGCGGTTTGCAGGTTGTTCCTGAATTCTCCCCGGTATTCGTCGGCGCTTCTTCCCCTGTACTGGTTGTTTACGCCAATTAACAAGGTCACTAAATTATATACGTTTTTTAAATTCTCATTTTCAATAGCAGCGGCCAATTCATCGGTGGTCCAGCCGGTGCGCGCCACAATTTTTGCCGGTTGCATTTCAAAACCATCAGCTTTTAATTGTTCAACCAGTTGAACCGGGAAACGTTGATTTTCCGCCACGCTTTCGCCAATAGTGTACGAATCGCCTAAAGCAAGGTAATACAAGGTAGAATCCTTATCAGCGTCTTCGACAGGATCACCTGGTTCCGGTTGTACATTCATAATTTCGGAGTCTTCTTTGTCGGTGCAGGCCAGTCCTGCAAACATCAATAGTAAAAAAACTATCCGGTTCATTTTTCTCTTTTATTCTTTTAACAACTCAGCCTTGTTCCCGGTTTGAAAAAAGTATCCAGTATTTTAGAAGCTAATTTTCAATCCCGTTTTTATAAATGTCTAATGCTGCCGGGAATGGTTGTAAAGCACGCTCAAAAATTCCAAGTGAATAGGCAATGGTCAATCCGTAATTGGTAATTGCAACTCCAGCTTGTTTCGCTTTCATAATGCGGCTCAACATTTCGCGGCGGTTCCACATACAGGCTCCGCAATGTATGATAAGTTTATAATCGGAAATATTTGGCGGGAAATCGTGCCCGCGTGTACTTTCAATGTCCAGTTTGCCGCCCACATACTGGGTAAGCCAGCGCGGAATTTTTACGGTACCAATATCTTCGCCAATGGGATGGTGCGAGCAGGCTTCGGCAATTAAAACCTTATCGCCGGTTTTTAGCTTGTCGATGGCCATGGCTCCGCGAACCATTTCGTTAAGATCGGCCTGGTGGCGTGCAAACAAAATGGAAAAGGAGGTTAACGGTATCTCAGGAGGCGTGTCGGCAGCCACTTTTAAAAAGGCCTGCGAATCGGTAACTACCAGTTTTGGCGGCTTGTTAAATCGCGACAATGCTTCGCGCAATTCCCGCTCTTTTACTACCATACAAAATGCATCGCTGTCCAATAAATCGCGTATACTTTGCACCTGAGGTAAAATCAGTCGCCCCTTTGGTGCTTCTTTGTCGATTGGAACCACTAAAACCGCCGCTTCTCCGGCGCCAACAAGATCGCCTAAAATACTTGGGCGATTTATAAAATCGGCAGGAGCCGAATTCAATAACAATTGCCGAAGATCAAGTAAACCTTTATTTTCAGTTACCGAAGTCTGAACCAGCTTAATTTTTTGGCCATCGAGAGCACCGATAATTTCAAAGTTTTCTTCGTACAGATCGCACTTGTTAAACACCACCAGAAACGGAATCTCGCGCTCGTTAAACTCGCCGATAAGCGATTCTTCGTATTCCCCCCAATCGTTAAAATTCGAAACAATTACACCCAAATCTGTTCGGTCGAATACGGCAAGTGTTTTGGCAATTCGTTTTTCGCCAAGTGCTCCAACATCGTCGATTCCGGCGGTGTCGATAAAAAGTACCGGCCCCAAAGGAAGCAGCTCCATCGGTTTTTCAACCGGGTCGGTAGTTGTTCCGGCTACATCCGAAACAATAGAAACATCTTGCTGTGTTAAGGCATTTAACAGGCTGGATTTGCCGGCATTTCTGCGGCCAAAAATTCCAATGTGTAAACGAAATGATTTCGGTGCTCTCATGTTTTCTGTTTTGCGCGACTGAAAGTACAAATTCAATCCAATTCACACAATTATTGGAATGAAAAATAGATTCTGCCGTTGCGTAAAAGTTCGTTGCTGCGAGAAAGCAGGCTTCCGGCAATGCCAAAAGGGCTTCTTCTCATTAAAAAAGGTGCTTCTCCCACCTCTGCAGGCAGTTCTCTCGCGTTTTTTCCCGGTTCTCCCATAAAAAAAGATGTTCTCCCACGGTTTTTGGTGTTTCTCACATGCTTATGAACAGTTCTCCCATACCTGGAGGTCGTTCTTCCTTACATTTGTCTTGTTCTCCCGCGGGAGAATTTACAAAATGTCAGGGAGGATTGGTTTTTTCGTGTGAAAATTTACTTTTTGTTAGCGCTGAGGCATAAAAAAAGGGTGCTGAAGCACCCTTTAATTGATTTATTTGAAGTTGATTTTACTTCGATCCCCCACAACAACTTTTTTTCTCAGTTGTGGCTTTTTTGTCACCACAGGTTTTACCCGATGCTTCACAACTTTTCTTTTGTGCGTCGGTGCAACCTGTTGCCTTTTTGTCGGCTTTTTTAGCGGTTGTGGCTTTCTTTTCTGTTTTCTTCTTTTTTTCTTCCTCTTCCTTGTTAATTACAACCGAATTATCGTCGGCAACAACAGTAACTTCCGATTTTTTTGCTGTATTAACCTTTGCATTTGTGCTTGCCATAGCAACACTAAAAGCAGCAATAAGAGTGATTACAATTAGAATTCGTTTCATGATTTTTTAGTTTTTTTTGTGATCGTGATACAAATATATTGTTTACTGATTAAAGTATGCGTTAATGCGAGGTTAAAGTAATTAACGGCCGGACTGATTGTTGATTAAATGGTTATTTTTGAGTTTTTTAAGCTTTATAAAACAATTGGTTATCAATGGGATTGTGTTAGTAAATAGTTCATCGATAAAGATCAGGGAAATTTATACGTGAAAACAGTATTCAGAAAATATACATTTTTGTTGGCATTGCTTATAATCCTGGCACTGCTGGCAACACAAATAAAATGGATTGTTTATTCCATTCGCTTTCAGGACAAAGTATTTGAGAAAAGTGTGGAGTTAGCTTTAAGCGAAACCATGACAAATCTTACCGCCGATAAGCCATTATGCAACAAGGTTAAAGCTTGTGTTGATTGTGACTCTGTTCGCCTTAAAACACAACTAACATCATCAGGTGTTTGGCAAAAAATTCACGATGCTATTCAAAACGAATTAAAATCATACGACATCGATCTGGATTTCGAAATGTACGTTCTTGAAGATGGTTCGGAGGAGCTAAAAGTAATTGAGGCCGAATTCGATAAAGGATTGTATTACTCGCGTTGTATGGGTGGAATACTTGGGCAAACCGGGTATCAATTGGTGGTGGAATTTCCGTCGCGAACCCGTTTTTTCTTTGCCACGGCAGGTTATATGTTCCTTGGATCGGTAATTCTGATCTTCCTGCTTATCCTTTCGCTCTTTTATCTTTTGCGCATTTACAACCGCGAAATTCGTATTGCCAAACATACCAAAGAGTTGCTGAATAACGTGAGTCACGAATTTAAAACGCCTTTGTCGTCAATTGCTCTGGCGTCGAATATGATTCGTAAAAAACGCTATGGCGAGGATGAGCAAAAATTAAGCAGTTACGCGGATCTGATAAGCAAGGAGAACCGAAAACTGCAGAACCTGGTAGAAAGTTTATTGCGCCTGGAAGCTGTGGAGCGAAACGAATTTGATTACAACAAAGAAGAAACATCGATTGAAGATGTGGTAAAAGAAGCGGCATCAACCTGCGAAATGTTGCTAAACGAAAGGTACGGGCGAATTACATACGATTTTGAAGCAGGGAACACTCCGGTTTTTATCGATCGCCTGCACTTTATAAACGTGTTCGTTAACCTGCTTTCGAATGCTATAAAATACTCCAAGCGCAATCCTGACATCGAAATAGCTACCCATATTGAAAACGATAAGCTGGTAATCCTGGTAAAAGATAACGGGATTGGTATTCCGCTTAAATTTCAAAAGTATATTTTTGATAAGTATTACAGGGTGCCAACGGGCGATGTGCACAATGCCAAAGGTTTTGGAATTGGGCTGGCCTACGTAAAACAAATTGTAGAAGCGCATAACGGAACCGTTACTGTTGAAAGTACAAGCGATGAAGGGACTGTTTTTAGGATTCAATTGCCACTGGAAAAATCGTAAAGATGGACGAAAAAAACTTAAACATTATTTTAGTTGAGGACGACCTTAACCTTGGATTTTTGTTGGAGGATTTTTTGAAAAGTCGCGGAGTTGGCGTTACGCTGTACCGCGACGGTGAAGAAGGCCTGGAGGGCTTCAAAAAAAACGGCGATTTCAACTTTTGCATTTTTGATGTGATGCTCCCGAAAATGGATGGATTTACACTGGCCAAAAAGGTGAAAGCTGTTCAACCTGAAATTCCCGTAGTTTTTCTTACGGCGCGCGCCATGAAAGAAGATAAAATGAAAGGCTATACTATTGGCGCCGACGATTACATTACCAAACCTTTTGATGAGGACGAGTTGTGGTGCAAAATTGTGGCTATTAGTAAACGCAGTGATTTTATCCAGGAAGAAAACGAAACCGTTTACCAGGTTGGCGCTTACGAATTCGATTATGAAAATCTTTCGCTTAGTCTGAACGGAAATATAAAACGCCTTACAACACGCGAGGCCGAAGTGTTGCGTATGCTTTGCAAGGAGAAAAAGAATGTGGTTCGGCGCGAACAGATCTTAACTGCCATTTGGGGCGAGAACGATTATTTTGCCGGACGAAGCCTTGATGTGTTCATTTCGAAACTTAGAAAGTATTTCTCCGGAGATCCTTCAATTTCAATTGAAAATGTGGTAAAAGTGGGTTACATTTTACATTGCTAGAAAAACTCGTTCGAGATTATTGGAAGTTACCAATAGGCATGGCCGGTTTTTTTCATTCCCTTTTGTTCCCCTTCTAAGGGGAATTTTATCAAAGCAGCACTGTGCTAATTGAGGGTCACATTGAAAATCCGGTGGAGAAGTAAAAAGTATCTCACTTAGAAGTTTCAATATTGAATAAAAG
>NZ_JBFHGM010000261.1:0-7261 GCF_041583095.1 Draconibacterium sp. | reverse complement strand
TAACCGTTCAAAGAAATCGGCATGAACTTCTTCAAAATAACTTTCGAATATTTGATTTTGATTTTGATTATCGATTTCCTTGTCGATACGCTTTTTAATTATAGCCATTTTTGTTTTAACGACCCCGTCAGAAGTTTCATTCGAAACCCGTTTAAGTTCCTCATTAATTTTCATCAGGAACTTATTTTTGTTTACAATGCTAAGTGTTTGGTTGGCTAACTCTTTATCCAGCGACAGTTTTTCTGCCTCCAGCTTTTCGTTTTTTAAACGAATAATCTCTTTTTCGGCAAGTACAGCTTGTTGCTCAAATTCTTTTTCTTTTACCCGCAATTTTTGCTCGTGTTTTTTACGTTCCTTTTGTTTTGATTTTTCGAAGCGTTTATTAATAAACCAGGCAATTATTACAACTATTACAAACACAATTAATATGTAAATGTAAGTAGCGGTTTTTGAGCGGTGCCATGGGGGAGTGATCACAAATGAAAAAGTAGCTTCATCGCTTTCAACGCCAAAACTGTTTCGGGCTTTTACCCTAAACACATAATCGTTTTCGGGCAGGTTGGTTAAATCGCGGTAGTTATCGTTCGACCACACCGACCATGAATCAGAGTAGTTATCGATAAAGTAGCTAAACTCCAACTGCTCGGGATTTTGATAAAAAGGTGCTGAAAAGTTGAAACGAAATGAATTTTTCTGAAAAGGAAATTCAATAGGCTCGCGATTGTTTTCGGGATATACAACGGTATCAAGATTGGGAACATCTACTTGCGCAATAAAACATCTAAACGGCTGGTTATACGACGTAACTATTCGCGAAGAATAATGTGCAAAACCATTTTCGGTGGCAAAAAATACATTATTTAAATCGAACACATATAAAAATTCCCATTCGCGCACCAGCTTGTTGGGTAATTGCTGGAACGGCGTTGTAATTCGTGTGTAGCTGGTATCATCGTTTTTATGAAGTACGCCCACCTCGTTTTCGGCAATGTACCAGTAGTTTCCCCGAAAGTCTTTTTCAATATATTTCAAGCGGTTATAAGGGGCGAAAATTTCGTTTAACGATTTATTTTTTTCAAAACGGTCGGCCGCTGCATTGTAGCTATATACTCCATCAACTGTTGAGATGCACCACGTATTATCGAACTTCAACAGTATATTCATCAGATCGAGAGGAAGCCCGTCTTTTGCGCCGTAAAGTTTTACATTGGTTGCCGAATCGCGTTGGGCATTTAAAGTAACGCGGAAAACCCCTTTAGCTCCGTGGCTAACCCAAATATTTCCTTCCTTATCTTCCGACAGAAAACGGCTCGATTCGCTAAACCCCTTTATTTTTGTTTGTAAATCCCATTGCCCCTTATCGAATTGAAACAGGGATATGCCGGTGAAACTACCACCAATAGCGTAGTTGGTATCATTTTTTAGTTGAATAAAAGTCCATAACCCGGGATCGTCGCTGATTTGCCGCACTTCTCGTCCGTTTACTACAAATGTACCCAGATTGTGTCCGCAAAGTAATTGTCCGTTTATAACTTTTAAACTCCAAACCTGTCCTTCCGTACCGGGAATTATTTTGAAAACCTCGGTATTGTCCTGTCCAATCGTAGAGAACTTTTTGGTAAAAAGCCCCTGGTTGGTGCCAAGGTATAGCAGGTTGTCGTGTATGACTGCACAGTAGCCTGTTCCAATATTTTCAGAACGAGAGGTATAACTGATTGGCGAATTTAGCTCGATGTAGTCGATTCCATTATCGAGCCCAAGCCATAAATTTCCCGACCGATCGTTGCAAAGGCTTAAAATCGTATTGTTTTGTAAGCCGTTATTCAGGTTTAAATGCTGAATAATCTCGCCTTCGGAATTTGCAATGATGAGCCCGTTTAATATGGTGCCAATAGCCAGGTTATTTCCATCGAGCTTGATGCCGCAATACAAAACATCGTTTTCGGTTTGTGTATTGGCCGGAACATCCCATTTATTTAGCTTGCCATTTTTGTATTCGAACCAACCCGACTGGGCAGTTCCAATGAGCAAATGATTTTCGAAAAAGCTGACCATCGATTGAATTTCATGATCTTTCAGCTCATCGGCCCATGGTACTTTATTTACAAATCCGTTAATGTACTCGAATAAACCAACTCCGGGTTCGTGAAAAAAGAGCCGGTTATTGATATAAAACGAATAGTAAAATGCTTTTTGTGGCCTAATTATATCAATTTTATCATCCCTGTAAATAAAAATATAGCTATATGATTGAAATACAACCCCATACTGTGTGTTGTATATTTTCCAGATCACATCTGTTTCCGGAATATCTTCAGGCAGCTTATCGGTCAAACTCTTAAATATCGGGCCTTCTGGCGAACTGGGGTCGAAAATTCCAAAGTCCTCATCTAATCCGATATAAATAACTCCATCATCATCAATACACACCGATCGAACATTTGAGGTGAAGGAGTCATTGTACAAATCCCAGTTCAAACCATCGAAACGAAGCAGGCCAAGGTTGTTGGCAAAATACATAAATCCATTCGGGTCTTGCGCAACACCCCAGTTTTGTGTGCCGGCCCGGTAATCCGCTTTGGGGTAATTCAGAATATTGGGTACACCGAATCTTTTCACCTGCGAAAAAACAAGTGATGGAAAAACGAGAAGCAGTATGAGTAAACTCTTTTTCAAAACTCAGGGCTGTTGATGGATATTATCTAATAACACGTTTCTAAAATACAATATTAAAATCAAGTGGTGAAATTTGGCTAAAAATCTAATCTTTGTGCTCCGGTTTGAATTTTGTAATCCAAAAAGATATTGAGATTTTAGGTTAAAAGGTGAACGAAAAGAAATGTGGGTTGTATTATTAAATGGATGTGAAAGATAAGGAAATGGATAAATATAAAAATCTTCGCTACCGGCTGATGGAATCTGAAAAATGGCCGTTGAAATACATGTTTAAGTTTATTATTCCGAATGAAGAAGGTAAAGTTGATCAGGTAAAAGCTTTGCTGCCAACTGAAGGTGAAGTAACTTTTAAACATACTGATAATCTGAAACACGTATCGGTTACCTGTGTGGCGCTAATGGAATCGGCCGACCAAATTATTGTGATAACCGAGAAAGTGGATAAGATTGAGGGAGTGATTGTGCTTTAATTTTTATCTGAAATTATTTAAGAATTACGAGTTCTCCAAGAATTGGGACGATGTATAAAATGAAATGAAAAATGTTTATTTTGTGCATGTTTAGAAAACGGAATAACCATTTATGAAATTTTTCAGATTGTTTATCTGCCTTGTATTTTTATATCCCGGTGCGGTTCTGGGGCAATCGCCCCTTGATTCACTTTTGAACCGTTTGGATGCAGCAATCGAAAATCATAAGGTTTATCAACAGCAGAAGGAAGATCGGATTCAGGCGCTGAAGAATCAATTGCGTACGGTTTCGCCCAATACCATTGAGGAGTACCGGCTGAATGCGAAATTGTATGATGAATACCGACCCTACATTTGCGATTCGGCGATACACTACAAAAACCGGAATATTGATGTTGCCAAATACCTGGATAATACCGCTCTGTTATACGAAAGCGAGCTTAATCTGGCTTATCTGATGGCTTCTACCGGGATGTATCTTGAGGCTGTTGACTTAATTTCTTCCATTGAAAAAGAAAAAGTTCCTGATGATTTACTGAGTGAATATTACGATACGTACCGGCATGTTTACTCTGAATTAGCTTTTTATACACAAAACAAAAAGGGCGCGGAACGATACTGGCAGATATCAAATCGTTATACAGATTCGTTGTATAATGTACTTTCTTCAACAAACGATTTGTATTATGCTTTAAAAGAGGAAAGACTGCGTAACGCCGGAAAGATAGAGGAAGCGCTTAGCGTAAATGATACTATATTGGCCAACAGTTCGATGGGTACCCGCGAGTTTGCGATTGCCAGTTATAACCGTTCGCTAACCTATCGAAGAATTAAAGATTCGGATGGGGTAAAGTATTACCTGGCTCAGTCGGCCTTATCCGATATATTGTCGGCCACAAAAGACCATGCCTCGTTGTGGATGCTGGCAGAAATACTATTTCAGGAAAACGATATGGAACGTGCTTACAACTATATTCGTTTTTCGTGGAGCGAAACTGTATTTTATAACGCACGTCTTCGTAGTTTACAAAGTGCCGGAATATTGTCGTTAATCGACAGGACATACCAGGCAACCGTTGAAAAGAAAAACCGGCAACTCCAAAATTATCTTTTACTTTCCAGTATTTTGGGACTTCTGCTAACTGTTGCGCTCGTTTATATTTACAGCCAGATGAGGCGTTTATCCGAGACGCGTAAATATTTACAAAAGGCCAATTCGAGTTTGCAAAATTTAAATACTGAGCTGCAAAAAGTAAATGATCAACTACAAATTGTAAATATGGATCTCTCGGAATCGGACCATATTAAAGAAGTTTATATCGGACATTTTATAAAACTTTGCTCCACCTATATTGATAAAATGGAAAGCTTCCGTCGTTTGGTAAACAAAAAGATAACCAACGGCCAGGTTGCCGAGTTGCATGCGCTTACCCGTTCGCAAGAAATGATGGATGATGAAACAGAAGAACTTTACCGGAATTTTGATAAAGCATTTTTGCGCATTTTCCCACATTTTGTAGAAAAGGTGAACGAGCTGCTACTGGATGAAGAAAAGTTTGAGTTAAACGAAGAAGAGCTACTAAATACCGAATTGCGAATTCTGGCATTAATCCGGTTGGGAATTAGTAACAGCTCGCAAATTGCCGACTTTTTACGATACTCGGTAAATACCATTTATAACTACCGGGCAAAAACAAAAAACCGCGCCAAATCCCGTAACGATTTCGAAGATATGATTATACAAATTCGATAATTGTTAGCGATCTGTTTTAATCCTGTTTGGTGTTAATGTTTTAAAGAACGAAATCAATTTTGTTCGGTTTTACTTCCCATAACTGCCCCTTATTCGTTCACTCATCTTTCCAATTGGTCCACTTTTATTTTGCATATCAAAAAGTTCAAGTGCTTGTTATAGAGTGTTTTGGATATTTTGTTGATTCTCATTAATCCACTTTTCTGTCCCTTAAAAAAATAGCGGTCAACTCAAACCATAGATTTGTGCTTGAGAAAACAGATAAGCTTTACGATGAAGAACTACGGCAATGAAAGTTTGTCTTTCGAGCTAATTTTTATATGCAAAGTCTATGACTATTTCCCAGGTCGGGGAATAGGTTCTGTTTATAATAAATATTTAACTAATCAAATTCTTTTATGAGGACAAGACTCTTAAAATTTAAAATTCCTCTCTTCTTTTTGGTGTTGTTATTGGGATTTAATCTCTCAGTGCATGCACAA
This sequence comes from Draconibacterium sp., assembly GCF_041583095.1. NCBI lineage: Bacteria > Pseudomonadati > Bacteroidota > Bacteroidia > Marinilabiliales > Prolixibacteraceae > Draconibacterium > Draconibacterium sp. Next base: position 1,880 of record NZ_JBFHGM010000261.1, on the reverse strand, counting down.
AATTCAATTGATGTTAGAGGAGTGGTAAGCGATGCATCAGGCGATCCCTTACCAGGTGTGAATATTGTTATTAAAGGCACGTTGCAGGGAACGCTTACCGATCCAAACGGTAATTACAGGATTACGGTTCCCGGTAGTGATGCTGTTCTTGTATTTTCATTTATCGGATATAATTCGCAGGAAGTTACTGTGGGTAACCAAAGCGAGATAAATGTATCGTTGAAAGAAGACTTGAAACAGCTGGATGAAGTAGTGGTAATCGGTTATGGTTCGGTTGCCCGGAAAGATGTTACCACCGCGGTTTCAACAGTTTCAACCAAAGAGATCAACGAACGTCCGATTGTATCGGCAGCACAGGCCATTCAGGGGAAAGCGGCAGGTGTTAACGTTTACCAGCCCAGCGGAGCTCCCGGTGGCGAAATGGTTATTCGCGTGCGTGGTACTACTTCGTTTAACGGAAGCAACAGCCCTTTATACGTGGTAGACGGAGTTCCGGTTGATAACCTCAACTTCCTTTCGCCAATGGATATTGCCAGTATGCAAATCCTGAAAGATGCTTCATCGGCGGCTATTTACGGATCGAGAGCGGCAAACGGTGTAATTCTTATTACCACGAAACAGGCCAGTGGCGAAGCAAAAATTTCGTTGAATACGCAGTTTGGTGTTAGCCATGTAGCCAACCAAATTAAGTCCTTAAATGCTGCTCAGTATAAAGAACTGATTGACGAAATTCGTCCGGGAGCAATTCCTGAAGGTACTACTGATCAAACCGACTGGTTCAATGAAGTTTACGGAACGGGTATCACTCAAAACTATCAGCTACAGATTTCGGACGGCAACGATAAAACGCGCTACTTTATTTCCGGAGGTTATCTGAACGAAAAAGGGGTGCTCAGCTCTGCATTTTTCCGCCGATATAACCTGCGCAGTAACGTCGAAAGCCAGGTGCGTAGCTGGTTGAATATCGGGTTAAACCTGTCGTATTCGGATAATACCCGCAACGGAGTAACTACCGGTGCCGGATCAAACCGTGGTGGTGTAGTACTGGCGGTGGTTAACCTGCCAACTGCTTCAAACATTATCGATCCTCAGACCGGGTTGTATAACCGCACTTTCTTCGGGCAAAATATTGTAAACCCGATTGAATCGATCGAAAATGGTAAAAACAATAAGAATAACGAGAACCGCCTGATTGCTTCAGGTAGTTCAACCATTACTTTTTTACCTGAATTAACCTTGAAATCGTCGTTCACCTTGGATCGTCGTAACGGCAAAAATACCGGTTTTAATCCTCCGGTACATGGTTCCGACAGAGATGACTGGGGAAATGCATGGGATACCAGAAGTGCTAATACATTACTGGTTTTCGATAATGTAATGACCTTTAAAAAGACATTTGCCGAGAAACATAATTTTGAAGCAATGGCCGGTACTTCGTGGACCGATTCGCAGTGGTCGCAAAGCTATATTAATGGCTCGCACTATAAAGATGATACTATCCATACTTTAAACGCGGCAAATAAAATTTCATGGAACGGTACCGGTACCGGCGCTTCGGCCTGGGGAATCATGTCGGTTTTCGGACGTTTGTCATACAATTACGAAAGTAAATACCTTTTTACATTCAATATTCGTGAAGATGGTTCTTCAAAACTACATCCCGATTATCGTTGGGGAACATTCCCTTCATTCTCGGCAGCATGGCGTTTGTCGTCGGAAGAATTTATGCAGGGATTAACCTGGATCGACGATTTGAAAATCAGAGGTGGCTGGGGACAAACCGGTAACCAGTCGGGAGTTGGCGACTATGCTTATTTGCAACGTTACAACATCACTCGTCAGGCCTGGTTCGAAACCGGAAAGGAAGATGCCTTGCCATT
>NZ_JBFHGM010000260.1:0-7279 GCF_041583095.1 Draconibacterium sp. | reverse complement strand
CAGATTCATATTTTCTGCGCAAAAAATCAATCCTGACGGTTCAGATTCATATTTTCTGCGCAAAATGCCCATTCCAAAGCCGCTACCGCGCGAATCACGTTACTTGATCTATCAAAAAAAAAGATTCCATCTCTCAAAAAGATGGAATCTTTATAATATATATTCTAAAGTCTTTTTCTAACAACTGGCGGCCACTTCCACCAACTCGCCTTCCAGCGAGAAATCGGATGCTGAAGTAATCTTAACATCGGCAAATTGCCCGATCATCGATTTATCGGTACAGGCAAAACGAATGGTTAATTTGCCCTCGGTATACGAAGTAAGGAAACCTTCTTTGCGATCCTCGCCACGAACCAGTATACGTACGGTTTGGCCTACCAAACTTTCGTTGTATGGCAGGTTGTGTTTTCGCAGATCTTCCGTAAGCTGATGCAGACGTCGTTTTTTCTCTTCCAGCGGTACATCATCCACCCAGCGGTGACTGGTTGCCCCCGGACGAGGCGAATAAATGGCTGTGTACGACATGTTGAATTTAAACTCGTCGAAAGCCTTGCGCGTATTTTCAAACTGCTCCTCTGTTTCGCCTGTAAATCCAACGATCACATCGGTAAACAAAGTTGCCTGCGGAATAATACGACGGATAGTCTCCACAATATGACGATACTTTTCCATGTTGTGTTTGCGGTTCATGCGCATCAACACTTTATCGTCGCCACTTTGCATGGGCAGGTGAATCTGTTTTCCCAAAACGGGATATTCGGCAATCACCTCAATTACTTCGTCGGTCATATCGCGCGGGTGCGGCGAAGTGAAGTATAACCAGAATTCTTTCTTCATGCGTTTTCCCAGTTCTCCAATCTCGCGTAACAATTGCGGGAAAGTCAGCTCCTCTCCTTTTTTATCCAGACCGTATGAATTTACGTTCTGCCCCAACAGTGTAATCGATTTATAACCCTGCGCTACCAACAATGCCACTTCGGCTATAATATCTTTTGATGGGCGCGAAACCTCGCGACCACGCGTATAAGGAACGGCACAGTAGGTACAGAATTTATCACAACCATTCTGAATTGGAATAAACGCTTCGAAATTCGACTGGTAATGCGGCTGCACGTTCCAGAAATCTTCGATATTCTCGTTATGCGGATCGATGCCCACATTCAAATGCGTTGGCGTTGTAATACCGTAACTGCTTATCATTTTGGGCAGCTCGGGCAAGTCTTTCATCTGGAAAGTAATATCAAAAAGTTTCAGGAACTTCTCATGATCGTCGGGCAAAATACAGCCCGAAATAAAAGTAACCAGGTTTTTATTGTTCTTCCACTTATTCCATTTATGAATGCGTGAATACACTTTGTCGATGGCTTTCTGACGTACCGAGCACGCCAAAATACCAATCACTCCTGCCTCCTCCTCATTGTCGGTCCACTGGTATCCGGCTTCTTCAAGTACCGAGATCACCCGCTCGCTATCCGACATATTCATCTGACACCCTAAGGTTACTACGTGATATTTCATTTTGTCTATCTATTTTCCTCTGTTTCACCCTTCTGGCTTCGTTCCTCAGCTATCTCTCCGCCAGCTGACGGAAAAATTAAAAGAGGGGTGATTTCTGTTCCCTGCTATGTACAGGTTTATATATTTAAAAGTATACTTCGGTATAAATGTTCGATGTCGGGATTCCTTTTTCCGACAAAATATCGAACACTTCGTATATCATTTCGCTGTTTCCGCAAAGAAAACAGTTTGTATTTTCTTCTATTGTCTTCGTTTTCAAAAATTCGGTTACCCTTCCGTGGAAGTCGCCTCCCTTTTCACCTGAAGTGCACAAAGTTACCCTTTCTTTATTAAAATCGTCATGATCGTAAGCTTCTTCAACTTTACGCACACCGTGTACCATTTTGTAATTCAGTTGCGGGTGTGTTTTTACAAAACCATGAAACGGGCTGATTCCTGTTCCGGTGGCTATGAACAAAAATTGCTGCACCTGAAAACTGTACGGATCGAACTTAAAAAAACCAAACGGTCCATCCACATCAACCAAATCGCCGGCTTTCAGCTTTTTTAATTTCGATGATACTTTTCCGCCGTCCACTTCGCGTACCAAAACTTCCAGGTAATCGTCGTTCTCTCCACTGTAAATGGAATATTCACGCCGGTCTACCGCTCCATTTCTTCCGAGCAATACAAACTGCCCGGTTTGGAACTCCATACCATTTCGCTCGAACCGAATTACAAATGTTGAATCGGTTAAATGCCTGACCTGTGTTACTTTATGTTTCTTCAATTATTAAGACCTGTTCTAAATAAATCGGTGCAAAAGTATAAATAATTGGCAAATCTTCAAGGTTTTAGCGGTTTACATTAATCATTGATAAAAAAGCGCCACAAAAAAAGGGACCCTGCTAACAGAATCCCTCAACAAATAATCCTCCTTCACACTAATTGTATACCTCTTCCTCTCTTTGGTATCCCTCTGAAATAACGGTCAGCTGAAGGTTCTCCCTGTTAACGATCATTCCGTTATGGAAAACCGTAGGCACTAACATTTCTCCGTTACTCACTGTCTGATATGTTTTTTCGCCATTCTCATCGCGTGCAAGTTTTATTGCTAAATCGGCAGTAGTGGCAGCAAGTTTTTCGTAAGGTTTATAAACGGTGCAGGTTTGATGACCGGCAACAATCTCGCGTAAGTTTCGCAAATCGGCATCCATTCCAGCTATCAATATCTGATCCTCCATACCTGTTTCTTTAATGGCCCTTATCACTCCCATGGCCAATTCGTCGTTTCCGGCAATAATTGCGTTTACATCCGGATGTGCTTTCAATAACCTTTTGGCATGTTCATACCCTTCGTTTTCTTCCCATGCGTTGGTAAATTCGTTATAAACAATTTCAATGTCGCCCCGTTCAACCAAAGGTTGCAGCACATTTCGCTGGCCAAGATAAAGCAACTGGCTGTTGTTGTCGCTCATTGCTCCCCCGATTAAAGCATATTTTCCTTCGGGTTGTATGGTGGTTAAATAACTGGCCTGCAACGAACCAATTTCAACGTTGTCGGTCGAGACATAATAATCAAGTTTGCAATTTTTAATCAAACGGTCGTACGAAATAACTTTTACATTCTTCGCATGTGCAGCTTCAACAATAGCAGCGGCAGCAAACTGATCTACAGGTACTACCACTAGCACGTCAACACCGTTGGCGAGCAGTTCTTTTGCCTGAGCCAATTGTTTATCGGCATCATTTTCGGCATTCATAACTTTTACGGTTCCTCCAAGTTCCTGAACATCTTCTACAAGATAGTCCCGGTCGTTTTCCCACCGTTCTTTATCAAATGCATGGATTAAAAATCCTACTTCAACAGGCTCGTCTTTGGTATCGCAAGCAGTAAAGCAAAGTCCGGAAAGAAAAACTAAGATGAGTAATGTTATCCTGTAATTCATATTATTGAATTTAATTAAGTTTCTATTCAATTTACGAATTATCAGGTGATAGGTTAACCTTTAAAATTGTTTTAATAGGTTGTTTTATAACATTAGAAATAATGAAACCTTTTGAAGAGGTGATTTAAAATTTTTGAATTTCCTCGTATAATTTTTGAAGCGGAAGCCCCATTACATTGTAAAACGATCCTTCGATGTGTGAAATCCCAATTGCTCCGATCCACTCCTGTATGCCATATGCACCGGCCTTATCAAAGGGTTTGAAATGGGTAATGTAATAGTCAATTTCGGTATTGGTTAGCTGTTTAAACTGCACGTTGGTTAAGGACGAAAACACCACCGATTTTTTGGTTGAACTGAGACAAACACCAGTTATTACCTCGTGCATTTTTCCGCTTAATTCAGATAACATTTTAAAAGCATGATCGTAATCATCCGGTTTTTCCAGCACTTTTCCGTTTAAAACAACAATGGTATCGGCTGTTATCAGCAAATCGTTATTGTTTAGTTCATTGGCAAAAGCCTTTGCCTTTTTTTCTGCCAGGTAGCCCGGAATCTGATCAGCAGAAAGCTCCTGCGGGTAATTTTCATCCACATCTTTGGTTTTCACCTGAAAATCAATTCCCAACGATTTTAAAAGCTCTTGCCGCCGTGGCGATTTTGATGCAAGAATGAAGTTATATTTGGGTATCCAGTTCATTTCAGAATGCTCTTGAATTTAGCATTTCGGGAGTAAACCATTTGTGTTGTGCTTTTAATGCCTGCTCAATTACATCGCGCACGCAACCTCCGCCACCGTTTTTGTCCGAAATGTATTTCGAGATATTTTTTATATCACTTACAGCATCTTTGGGGCAGGTTGGTATACCTACTGCCTGCATTACCCTGTAATCTACCAGGTCGTCGCCCATAAAAAGCACATCTTCAGGTTCTACGTTCACCTTTTCCAAAAAATCGTTTAAACAGGCTACTTTATCGCGTGCTTTATCGTAAAAATGCTCCACACCCAGTTTTTCGTAGCGCAAGCGAACACGTTCAATATAACCTCCGGTGATAATCGCAATCGGGTAACCGGCTTTTATGGCACTTCTAATGGCAAAACCATCTTTAACGTTAGCTGTTCGTATCGGGTCGCCCTCTTCATTAAGCGGCGATACGTCTTGCGACAATACGCCGTCGACATCGAATACAAAAGCTTTTACGCGGGTAAGTTCTTCTTTAAAAAACGACATTCTTATTGTTTTTCCTGATGATGCTCAAAAATACTCTTTGAAATTGAATTGTACAATTCCTGTAGATCGGACATTTCTTTTAATTCACTCAGGTGTGAGTTTATAATGTTTTCATCGAAACGGATGGCCGGGCCGGTTTGTGCCTCTTTCGGATGCAATTCCTGCACTTTTTGCGCGGTTTCCATAATGAGTGGCCGCAGGATTTCAAACGGCAGTTCTTTAGTTTCCAGATATTTGGCAGCCATTGCATAACAATGATTAGCAAAGTTACATGCAAAAACAGCGGCAATGTGTAAGCTCTTTCTTTTTTCGGAATCGAGAACAGTTACCGATTTTGAAACTTCATGTGCGATTTCCTCTAAAATATGCTGATTACCTTCTGAACATGCTTCAACAAAAATGGGAATCTGCTTAAAATCCACTTTTCTGTTTTTCGAAAAAGTTTGCAAAGGATAAAAAACACCATAGTTTTTAGCGAATTGACTTAAAACACTCATGGGTAAACTTCCCGAACAATGAACGAGCAATTTATCGCCAAACCCGAACTTGCTCAATACCTGATCCACTGCCGAATCTTTTAATGCCACAATGTAGATATCAGCTTCTTTTGTGATTGTTTCAGTTGAAGTAGTGAAGGTCGTTTGTAAGCGATCGGCCAGCTGTTTTGCCGACTCTTCGGAACGACTGTAGACCTGAACAATTTCGTGTCCGCATTCTTTCAATTCACCTGCGAGATGAGTTGCCACATTACCGGCACCTATAAAACCTATGTTATATTTTTTCATTTGTGTTTTCTTGAAAGGTAAAATTTTTAATCTGTTCCGGCGAATGCCATAGAAACAGGCTGTAAAACAAACAAAAGAATGAAAGTCCCATATGCGTTTCAAGATTGGCATCGCCTAAATTCGCAATTCCAATAAAAACCAGTAATAACCATAACAACAGGTTTTTCTCCTGGTTTTCTTTAAAAACGGGTATTAAAATCATACTCATTATGACCGCGAAACCTATCAGCCCGAACTTTACTATGTAATTTAAGTACTGATTATGCGAAGACCGCTGATTCTCCTCCTTTAGTTGCGAGTTTAGCTCATCGTATGTTTTCGCATATTCAGCCTTCCAGTTTCCGGTTCCGATCCCAAACCAAATATTTGTTTTAATGATTTCGAGTGATGCTTTTACAAACTCAATACGTTGTGATAGCGATTGACCATTGGGATTTCCGGTTGCTTTGTACCGGTCGTATTCCCAAATTGTCTCGTAAATCCGCGGATATAACGAGAAACGTTTTTCGGCATAAATGTAGTTAGCAATTCCCAGTTCTATATTTTTAATATCGGCCTCAGTTAATTGGCTAACTCCGGCACTGTCTTTTCTTAATCCCCTGCTTGTAAGGTAACGCACCAAATTGGACTGATTACTGAAGCCATGGATGTTTAGCGAGTCGTATTTACACTCACTTCTTTTATTCCATTCTTTTCGCAGCTCATCAGCACAAATATAACTTTGCACCCAATGCCCGTTTTCTTTTTCCTGCGAATTAAAATTAAAAGTATATGGATTCCCGGAAGCTGTGTATTTATCTACTGTTTGCGGATCCAGCTTTTCAATGTTATAAAAATCATCCCAAACTGATTGCGTATACAGTAGTGGTAATGCAACCAAAATTGCAAGTATAACTACAAGCAAATAGTTGAATTTACGTTTTACTGTAAATAGATAATAAAGCCCCAAAAAACACACCGTACCCCAAAAAGCCATAATTCCGGTTATTGATTTCAATAGAAAAAGAAATAACACCAGCCAAACTGCCATGGTTATAATTACTGACCTGTATTTAAATCTTCTTCTTTCCTTCGAACTCCGTATAACAAGGAAAATGCAACAGAATATGGCTAATGCCACCTGATATGAGTACCTGATATGTGAAATGAGTGAAATATCTCTGAAGTCGGAGATATTGAATGTAGATTTAAAAATGAAGCGTATAGCAGCAATTACAGCTACTACCGTAACTGCGATGCAGAATACTGTTATTACTTTATAAAAGCATTTTTCTGATAACCTTGGAGATAGAATTATTCCGAGTGGAATTACTACCCAGAAAGCGACCTTCTTAAGTTCGTACATCGACAAGGCAAAATTGCGAGTTTGAAGCATTCCCAACAGATACACGCCAAATATTGCCAGAATATAGAATATTGATTTATGCCTGCTTAACGACTTTTTCAAATCAGTTACAGGTTGAAATAGTAGTGATTGTAGAAACAGAATTACAGCTGCAATGCTAACCAAGGCTTCGGAAAAAGGCAGAACTATAACAAATAGCAGCAGGCTATAGTAAAAGCTTTTTTCGCGGAATCCAGCAGTGTTATTTTTCAGACTCATTTAGCCAGGTTGCAATTTGATTTATTAAACGGCACAGAATTAATAATAATTGCTGATAACCGCAATTTTTTGCAATAAAAAAGCCCGTGCTCTATTGAACACGGGCTTTGGATAAAATTGGCAGCGACCTACTCTCCCACTTTACGCAGTACCATCGGCGCTGACGGGCTTAACTTCTCTGTTCGGAATGGGAAGAGGTGGTGCCCCGTCGCT
>NZ_JBFHGM010000259.1:0-7316 GCF_041583095.1 Draconibacterium sp. | reverse complement strand
TCCCGTTAATGAATATGTTTAAATATCCATCGATTTTCAGAGCACTTACCATATTTGGTTTTCTGGCTTATGCGGGACTTAATTGTAAAATCGATGATATTACATCCGCAAATAAAAAGAAGCTGCTGGCGGTTATTGGCGTGTTAGCGATTATTATTTTATTCATTGTTGTACGATCGGTGGGACAACTTGAAGCTTCTGTGCTATTCGACTTCAATTTATCATTGGTCGATCGTTTGCAAAAAACAACAATTCATGAGGCTTTTGTTTTGCAGGGCATTATTCATTTATTGTTGTTGGGATGCTTTTTTACCGTGCTGGTAGGCAAACAAAAATATTTACCAATAGCCATCGTATTTCTGTTTGCCTTCGACGCGATTGTTTCAATCCAACTGAATTTGCATTACACGGTAGTTAGCGATATTGATCCTATTGAATTTAAAGCAGATTTAGATTCACAACCCAAAGGATTTCCTATTCCTGAATTGCTTCCGATTGGTGAAAATACGGACCAGAATGCATCCGGAAAATTTACCTGGAGAAACAACAATGTGTTTCCCAAACGTCCCACATTCGACGGGTTGGTGTCTTTTAAAACCGATGGTTATTCAAAGTTGAGTGATGAATTTCCGGAGCTGCTGGAAATGATGAAAAAGCAGCCGCTTTTTTTCTTTTCTGATGATGTGAGGGCAAACGGAGATACGGCTAACATTGGCTCGAAAACCGTTTTGTTAGAGCCATCGGATTTGCAGAATATTAATGGAAAAACGGAGCAACAGCATCAGGCAAATAAATTAGAAATCGAGAGCTTTTCCCCGAATAAAATTGTTGTACACACCGAAACACTACACGAGCAGTTGTTGGTTTTTCAGCAAAATTACTTTTCAGGATGGAAAGTAACAATCGATGGTAAAGAGCAAAAAATAGTGCGTGCAAACTATGCTTTAATGGGCACCATCGTTCCGGCAGGAGAACATGTTGTTCAATTCAGTTATGGTAACAAGTTAATAATCGTGTTATTTGTTGTGACGATGCTGCTAATGTTGGTATTGGCAGGCCTGCTTCTGTTTCTGCATTGGAAAGAGGATTTAAAACACCGTCGAATGATTCTGGGGTCAGCATTTGGATTGGTGTTACTGATTATTACTTTTAGTGGTATTAACAGGTGGCGCTATCATAAAAAGACTAGCCGATTATTGCCGGAAATTACAGAAGAATTCGAAGCTTTAAAAAACTACGATGTTACCACTTTTTTGAGTTATGCTTCAGGTACTCTGGTTGAGATGCCAAATACCGATCATCAATTTTATCTTGATGACAATATGAATGTGGCCGCCTTTGGTAAGGTGCTGGCCGAAACGCACACGCTACAATTTGCCTTGGCCTGGGTGAATGGTGCGATTAGTAAAGAAGTGCTGGAGCTGTTTTCTTCTTATTTTCCGCAGGTGGAAAAAGAAAGAATTTCAGGAAATTCAGGCTTTATTCTTGCTCGGAAGGGCGATGATGAAATGTCGGATTTTGATGAAGATTTTGAGCCGGGAACAAATCTTGTATGGGAGATAGACAAAACGAGGATTAAAATCGACTCTGTGACAGCAAATGCGTATTACACTTTTCTGCCAAACCAAAGGTGGGGAGCAGTATTAAACATTACTGTCGATGGAACTAATAGTGACCTGCAAAAAATTACCGTGTTGGGAGATTTACGTTTCCCCGAAGTGTTTTCAGAGGTAAATATGGTTATTACCGTATCGCGGGGTAAAGACCAACAGGAATATTATACCCGAGTAATAAGTGATTTTACCTACGAAACAGGAATTTGGTCGCGGTTTGCCGTTGTAAAAATGATTGATTTTGACTTGCAATCAGGCGATGTAATTCATATTTATTTATGGAACAGAGCTGAAGCCCGGTTTGATATTGATAACCTGAAAATGAAAATGTGCAGTGGTAATTAGATGCAATCTTCGAAGTACCTGCAAAGTAGAGCCATTTTCTTATTTTTACCTAAAATTAATCGAATATGAAGCTCGTTTTTGCAACAAACAACAAACATAAACTGGAAGAATTACAGGCTATTTTGGGCGATCATTTTTCCCTGCTTAGCCTAAAAGATATTGAATGTTTCGACGAAATTCCTGAGGAACAGCCTACATTGGAAGGAAATGCCAGCCAAAAAGCTTATTACATCTACGACAAATTTGGCATGAATTGTTTTGCCGACGACACCGGTTTGGAAATTGAAGCCCTGGATGGTGAGCCCGGAGTTTTCTCGGCACGTTATGCCGGCGAAGACAAAAATTCGGAGGCGAATATGAATAAGGTGCTCGAAAAACTGGCTAAAATAAATGACCGGAAAGCACGTTTTAGAACTGTAATTTCGCTGATAATTGATGGCGAAGAGAAACAATTCGAAGGCATTGTAAACGGCGAGATTCTCAAAGAAAAACGTGGAGGCTCGGGATTTGGCTACGACCCCATTTTTAAGCCGGAAGGACTCGACCAGTCGTTTGCTGAAATGGGCCTCGACGATAAAAACACGATCAGTCACCGGGGGAGAGCTGTACAAAAACTGGTCGACTATTTAAAAAAGCTCGATTAAATGAAACGAAGACTTATACTTTCTGCACTTTTATTACTGACTTTTTTTCTTTCGCAAGCCCAGCGCCAACAGGGATCGTGGCAAGACTATCTTTCGTATAATAAAGCCAGCAAAATTGCGGTTTCGCCCGATAAAGTTTTCTGTGTTACCGAAGGCGGACTGTTTTATTATGATCTAGAAGATAACAGCGTAAATAAATTTGGCGGTGCCATTCAGTTGTCTGATTTTGGGGTAAGTACCATTGCTTACAGCGAGCAGAACCAGGTGCTGGTCATTGCTTATTCAAACAGTAACATCGATTTGCTTTACGATGATGGCGAGGTGGTTAACCTGTCGGATATAAAGCGAAAAACTATCGCAGGGAACAAGGTCATCAACAACATTTCTTTTTCGGATAATGAGGCCTATCTGGCCTGTGGTTTTGGAATTGTCGTACTCGACCTGGATCGTCAGGAAGTAAAAGATACGTATTATATCGGCGACGGTGGATCGTCGTTGGAAGTGAATGATATTGAAACGGATAACAACTCGATTTTTGCCGCTACGAACCAGGGAATTTACAGGGCGGATAAAAATGAACCCAACCTGGCCAATTTTGCCAACTGGATTCATGTGGATGATATTCCGCATCCCGATGGTATTTTTAATCATTTGGTTTACCACAGCGGGAGCGTAATTGCCAATTTCTCAGCCGGAGAGTGGTATCAGGATGAAATGTATATGCTGAATAACGGCGTATGGGAGCCTTATAATCCTGAAATACGTTTTGCATTCGATTTGCAGAGTAACGGAAACTACCTGAGTATTGCCAGTCGCGATGTGGTTTTTATTATCGACAGCAATCACACGCAAATAGGACGGATTGACAGCTACAGATTTAACGACCGGACAGTAGAAAGTATCGCTCCCAAAAGTGCGGGTGTGTCGGCCGACGGTTCGGTTTGGATTGCAGACGACAAGGAAGTTCTGGTGCGCTATTACAGCGAAAGTTTTGAGCAAACCTTGCCTCCCGGACCAATCAATAACGACATGTATTTTGTTGGTGCCTTTAATTCGGAGATTTGGATGAGCGCGGGGAGTACCAATGGCTATGTAAGCCCAGTTTTTCAGCGCTTTGGCGGCGATGGCTGGACCTACTTTACCGATCAAACGCATCCTGAACTGAGAGGATTTCATAACATATTAGCTGTTGAAGTGGATCCCCGCGATCCGGATCATTTTTTTGTGGCCAGCTGGGGTGGTGGATTGCTGGAATACCGCAACGATGAGCTGGTAGAGCGCTATTATAACCTGAACAGTCCGCTGGAAACAGCCTTGCCCGAGAAGCCCAACGAACCGTTTACACGCGTTGGCGGTATGAGTTTCGACTCGGAAGGCAACCTGTGGATTACCAATGCTGAGTGCGCACATAACCTGCACAAATTAACGCCATCGGGCGAGTGGGAGTCGTTTGAGTTGCCCGAAATCGCCAACCGATACAATGTTTCTGATATTATTGTGAATGAAAACGATGATAAATGGATGCTTATTCCGGGTGGACACGATGCGTATGTGATCAATAAAACCGGCGACCAGAAAAAAAGACTCTTGGTGGAGACCTATTTCAGCAATGGTACCGACAATATTATTACCCCGATGCATGATGTCTTTTCTATTGCCGAAGACCGGAACGGAGCCATTTGGATTGGTAGCGGGCAAGGGGTGGCTGTGTATAGCAGCCCGTCGCGAATCTGGAATTCGGAGAACTTTTACGCCACACACCCGGGGCTTGATTTGAATGATGGTATTTACCATCCGCTGCTTGAAACCGAAACCGTTACAGCCATTGCGGTTGACGGTGCTAATCGCAAATGGCTGGGAACACAAAACTCAGGCGTGTTTTTGGTATCGGAAACAGGCGAGGCGGAAGTGTTGCATTTCACCACTGAAAACAGCCCGTTGCTTTCGAATAATATTCTGTCGATTGCCATCAACCAGAAAAATGGGGAGGTGTTTTTTGGAACCGACAAGGGACTGATCTCGTACCAGGGAGAAGCCACGGGGGGAGCAGACACGTACAGTAATGTTTATGTTTATCCGAATCCCGTGCGCGAAACCTACGACGGACCGGTTACAGTTGCCGGACTAATTGAAAATACCGATGTAAAAATTACCGACATCACCGGAAACCTGGTGTACAAAACCACATCCTTTGGCGGACAGGCAGTTTGGGACGGAAAGAACCTGAATGGCAAGCGCGTAAAAACCGGAGTTTACCTGGTATTTTGTAACGACGAGAACGGGGAAGAAACCCACATTACAAAAATACTGTTCATACATTGATTGGGATTCACAAGCAGCTTAACTGAGTTATGATTACGGCTACCGAAGGTATTGTTTTGCACACAATAAAATATGGCGAGAGCAGTGTTATTACCACTGTTTTTACCAAAGAATTTGGGCGGCAAAGCTACCTGATAAATGCTGCCCGGAGCCGGAAGTCGAAAAATAAGGCCGGTTTGTTGCAGCCCCTGTTTATGGTTGAACTGGAGGCTTACCAGAAGCAATCGCGCGACCTGCAACGGATCAGGGCAATGAAAAGCCTGACTACCTACCAGGAAATTCCTTTTGACATTGTAAAATCAACGCAGGCTATTTTTCTGGCCGAGGTGCTCTATAAAACCATCCACGAACAGGAAAGTTACCCCGAACTGTTTGAGTTTATTAAAAGCGCTTTGCTGTATCTCGATTTGATGGAGGAAGGCAAAACAAATTTTCATCTTTATTTTCTGTTTCATTTAACCGAGTATCTTGGTTTTATGCCCGACACCACACCAACCGGTTTTGAAGGCTGGCTTGATCTGCAAAAGGGTGCAGTGGTACCTTTTGAGCCTTCGCACCCCATGTTTGTCAACAAAGAAGCAACGGCGGTTTTGGTAAAACTGGCTTTGCTGAAAATTAACGAACTGGATAGCTTGAAATTAAAACGCAGCATGCGCGATACTCTGCTTGCAAAGTTGGTAGATTATTACCGACTGCATTTTGATACGCTGGGTGAAATAAAATCGCTAAAAGTACTTCAGGAAGTTTTTTCCTGATCGTCTTTCACAATCACTACCTCATAGGTGTAAAGTTCGGCGGTTTTCCATCCGTCCCAACCAATTCCGGCTTTGTTTTTCGCGCATCTTCCCAGAAATTCTTCTTTGCTCCAGCCCGTTTTTTCGGCTACCTGTGGCAAAAAGGTGCCCGAGTTTAAGCCACTTTTTATATAAATGCCGTGTTTTCCCAATTCAAATTCATCAATCGATTTAATCTTTTTCAGTGGAGTTAACACCGAAACTTCCAGTGTCATGTTGTCCAGATCGGAAGGTTCAATTGGGTCGAAACGCTGGTCGTTTGTCGCTGAAACCGCAAACCGCTTAATCATTTCGCGCAATGTTTTATTGCCGGCAAATCCGCCAATGCACCCGCGTAATTCATTGTTAATGTAAATGCTGATAAAAGCACCGGCTTTCTGATTCAATATACTGTTTTTGCTTTTTTCAGGCCTTTTTTCTCTGATCTCCTCTCCCAGAAAACGGGCAATCGAATTTCGGGCCAGCTGCAGAATTTCCTGTTTCTCCGAGGGGCTGATTTCAAATACGGCTTTTTCGTAAACTCCAATAGCCCAGTAGCCCACCACGCGGTCTTTTTCGCCATAAAGCTGGCTGTCGCCCGAGTTTTTGTAGGCCAGTTGTTTAAACTCAAAATCTCTTTTTTTCGTCAGGTCCAGCAGTGTTAGCACCGATGTCCAGCCACATAACGAGGTGGCAAGGTTGCCAATCTTTTTCTCCTTATTCTTTTCAAGTGCTTTTAACAGTTTTTTGGGTTTGTTTTTGCAGATGGCATCGGCTGTTAGCTGGTCTGCCAACTTTGCATTTTCGTAGCTGGGGTAGTGCGAAAAGTCGGTACTGATAATAAATAAGTTATCCGGTGTAAAATACGGCCTCAGTGCTTTTGCCAGCTTTTTGCAAATGCCGGCCGAGTGGGTTCCAAGTATAATTGGTACCAGTGTAAAATCATTTCCTAAACGATGTTGCAAAAACGGCAACTGAACCTCCAAACTGTGTTCGTAGAGGTGCGATGCATCATGCTCGGTAAAAACCGACGATGAGGCGAGCAATTGTTTTCCGATTTTTTTATTCACCGGAATTTCGCCCAGAGGCGTCTCGTAGTTTCCTTCGGTATAAATGGCGGCTCCGCCAAAAGTATAACGATGGCTCGATGCCAACACAAAAATATTCTGATAGTTTTTGTTTGCCGGAATTTGTTTGAAAGCGGCTGCTGCAACTTCACCGCTAAAAATATAGCCTGCATGTGGCGAAATAAGGGCGCGCAGCGGTTGCGAGGTTTTTACATTAACGGCACCGTCAAAAAGTTCTTCCAGCTCATTTCGCAAAGTGCTGGAAGATGAAGGGTAAAATTGTCCGGCTACTGCCGGCTCGCGGTTTTTATTATTATTGAATCGCATAGTTTTCTTTCAGCTAAAAGGTAGTAATATTATTACGCAACACAATAAAATTGGTTTGCGGACCGGTTTGTGAAGAAACATTTAAATAGCATTTGTTTTCGAGGGCAGCGATTTTAAAGATAAAACAGATAACGTACATTTACGTGAATACTAAATTTAAATGGACTTAAACAAGGTACATAGCGTTATTGCAGTGCTGGCCGAAGCCGGAAGAGCGATCATTGA
>NZ_JBFHGM010000258.1:0-7323 GCF_041583095.1 Draconibacterium sp. | reverse complement strand
TAACGTAACGATTCAATCGGATCGAGCTTTGAAGCTTTTTGCGCTGGATAATAACCGGAAATTATTCCCACAATAAAACACAACACAACACCCAGAATGATCCAGGTCCAGGGGATAAAGAAAGGCGAATCAATTAAACGGGCAACGCCATTCCCCGCCAGTATTCCAAGAATAATCCCAACAAATCCGCCCATTTGCCCAACCAGAATTGCTTCCATCAGAAACTGCTGTTTTACGGTAGTACTTTTGGCTCCGATAGCTTTCCGAACTCCAATTTCGCGGGTGCGTTCGGTTACCGTTACCAGCATAATATTCATTAAGCCAATAGCCGCGCCGAACAAAGTAATCAATCCTATTATTGTTGCCACCAGCGTAATATTCTTAATGTTTTCCAGAAGCATGTTGGCCAGGTTATCACTTTTTTCGATGCTAAAGTCCGAATCATCGAGTGGATCTAAATTTCGCACAACCCTGAAGATGGCTTCGGCCTGCCCCACTGCGGCGTCCATTAACTCCGGACGATCAACTTTTACCTGCACATCAAAATTCATGTTGGGACGTGAAAAATAAGCCCTCGAATTTGTAAAGGGGATAAAACAAATCCTATCGCTGTTCATCCCAAAACCACTCCCCTTTTCTTTTAAAACCCCTACCACTTTATATTTTCCGCTACCTATACTCACCACTTTTTGCAGGGGATTTTCTCCTCCTTTAAATAAACTTTTTGCCAAACTACTGCCCAGAAGCACCACATTCCGGCCATCCTGAATGTCTTGATTACTAAAACTTCTGCCCGTTCCGATTTCGTAACCCGCTGTTCCCAGATAATTCTCGTCGATTCCACGAACAGCAATATTCGGATTAGTTTTTTCCGACTGGTATTTTATAGTAGCTGCCCCGGTCGACGAAACCGAAATAGATGTTGTGGCCGGAAAATCGAAAAGCTCCTTAAATTCCTTTGCCTGGTAGTACGAAATGTACGAGTAGTTTTTTGTACGATAGCGAATATTTCCCTGCGCGCGCAATCCTCCACTTGTAATCGAAAAAGTGTTGGCACCCATCACGGCAAATTCTTTGGTTATCGAGTTTTTTATCGAATCGATAGCTGTTAAAATTCCAACCAGGGCTGTTATTCCCACTGCAATAATCATAACGGTAAGCGTGGTGCGCAACAGATTACTCCTAACCGAAGAGAAAGCTACTCTCAAATTTTCGAAAAATAATGTGGTCGATCGCATAAGACTAATGTTGTCTGTAATTATAGAATCAATACATTTGTAAAGTTAATCAGCTAAAAATTACCATAAAAGATTATTTTTTTTGAATTTAAATTCTCCGCCAAATTATAAAACTTCAATTACCTTATTACCAAAAAATTACTTTATCTTCGCCCACTTGAATTCAGAAAAAAATAAAATGGCAGATTTCGAATTAAAAGACGATTTACAAAAATTTAGTTATGCATTAGGAATGAGTATTTCTGCAAATCTCATCCAGTCAGGAGTTAAAACCGTTCATCCAACCGCTTTCATTACAGCTTTGCAGGATGTTTTTTCAGGTGTTCCGCCAAGAATGAAACCTGAAGACGCCAACCAAATTCTAGAGTCATTCATGGCCGAGTCGCAAGCTGCCGATGGCAATAAAAACATGGAAGAAGGCAATGCCTTTTTAGCCGATAACGCTAAAAACGAAGGTGTAATTCAATTGCCCAGCGGATTACAATACGAAGTAATAACCGAAGGAGAAGGCGACATTCCAACCGCCGGCAACCAGGTAAAGTGTCACTACCACGGAACGTTGGTCGACGGTACTGTTTTCGATAGTTCGGTAGAGCGCAACCAACCAGCTGTATTCCCTGTAAACGGTGTAATTCCGGGATGGGTTGAAGCACTGCAATTGATGTCGGTTGGCTCAAAATGGAAATTGTATATTCCTTCAAACCTGGCTTACGGACCAAACGGAGCAGGCGGAGTTATCGGACCAAACGCTACCCTTATTTTCGAGGTTGAATTATTAGAAATTGTAGAATAATAAAAATACGGTCGGCTAACGGCCAAAAAAAATTAACAAATGAAGAACAGTATTATTTATGTATTTGTAGTAGCATTGATTGTTGCTGCTACTTCGTGCCAGCAAGGTGGTCCGGCATCGGTAAAATTGGAAACCAGTGCCGATTCAGTAAGTTATGCAATTGGAGTTTTAGTTGGTGCCAACAATAAACAACAACTTGAAACAGCTCCCGGAAGCGAAGAGATGAATCTTGAAGCAATGGCTGCAGCCTTCCGTTTAGCATCGTTAGGCGAAGAAGTAGAAATTACAGAAGCTGACGCAAACGCATTGGTACAGCGTTTTTTCCGTGAAGCCTCAGAGCGCGAAAATCAGGCAAACCTTGAAGAAGGCAACAAATTTTTGGAAGAGAATGGAAAACGCGAAGGAGTAACAACTACCGAAAGCGGTTTACAATATGAAGTACTTACAGAAGGTACTGGCGAAAAACCAGGTGAAACAGATAAGGTGCGCGTACACTACCACGGAACCTTAATCGATGGTACTGTTTTCGACAGTTCAGTTGACAGAGGTGAGCCGGTTGTATTTGGTGTAACCCAGGTAATTCCGGGTTGGACTGAAGCATTGCAACTAATGCCGGTTGGATCAAAATGGAAAGTTTATATCCCATCGAATCTGGCTTATGGTGCAAACCCACGTCCCGGAGGAGCAATTGAACCAAATATGGCTTTAATTTTCGAAGTTGAATTACTGGAGATTGTAAAAGAATAAGCAAGCCTTGTCATTCCGAAAGAGGAACGATTGAGAAACCTGAAACTGCAAAGCATTCTGGTTACAGATTTCTCTCTTCATTCGAAATGACAAAAACTTGTTGAAAAAAACCCTTTGTCTGTTTTTAGGCAAAGGGTTTCTTTTTTTTATCTTCGTTCCTGAAATAAAAAATTAGGAAATGGCATTAAGCGTAAAAGGAAAAATTGAGCAGATTTTAAAACCTGAATCTGGTGTGAGCCGGGCAGGAAAAGAATGGAGCAAACAAGAATTTGTAATTGAAACAGACGAGCAATACCCACGCAAGGTTTGTTTTACTTTATTTGGCGATAAAGTTGATTTGGTAAAGGGACTGTCTGCAGGAGAGGAAGTTGATGTATCTTTTAACCTGGAATCGCGCGAATATAACGGACGCTGGTTTCACAATATTAATGCCTGGAAGATTGATAAAGTGAGTGCAGACGGTAATTTACCGGAGCCTCCACCGGAATTTGGCATGGATGATATTCCACCCGAACCGGCAGACGATGCAGCCGGAGATCTTCCGTTTTAAAGGATGAACGATGAAGGATTAACGATGAATAGAAAATGCCATCTTTGTTTGATACAGAGATGGCATTTTTGTTTCCTATTATTTAGATCCGTCAGTTGACGGAGAGAAATCTGTTCCAATTTACAAGTTATCAGTCGCCGTATGCAGTCTCAGTTCAGGCCTCCGGTGGCAACAATTTAGCAATTCAACAGTTTAACAATTTCTTACTGTCTCAGTGCTCATCGTCTCATAGCCCAGTAACCAGTGTATAATGACCAGTGACCATATTAACCTCGAGTAAACACCGGATTCCCAACCTTCGATAAACGCGGATTATAAACATACCCTTCAGCATCAAACGCCTGCAGATCGTTCACATTATCAATGTCATTTTCAATGATAAAACGTGTCATCAGGCCACGCGCTTTTTTGGCAAAAAAGGAGATCATTTTATACTCTCCGTTTTTCATGTCTTTAAACTGCGGCGTTACAATTTCGGCGTCGAGTTTTTTAGTGTCGATACTTTTGTAGTATTCGTTTGATGCCAAATTAATCAGCACCTTACTCCCCGACTCATCAATGGCTTCCTGCACTTTTGGTGTAATCTTGTTCTTCCAGAACGCATACAGATCAGCCGAACGTTGTATTTTGATTTTTGTCCCCATCTCAAGGCGGTAGGGTTGCATTAAATCAAGCGGACGCAATACGCCATAAAGACCGGATAGAATTCGCAACTTCGATTGTAGCTTTAAAAGTTGTTCTTCGCTCATTGAAGGAGCTTCCAGTCCCTGGAAAACATCGCCACTAAAAGCCAGAACCGCCTGTTTGGCATTTTCGGGCGTAAATGGCTGGTGCCAGGTTTGAAAACGGTCGTAATTCAGTTGCCCCAGACTGGCCGAAATTCCCATCAACTCCGAGAGTTGTTTCGGTTTCATTTTCCGCAGTTTCGGAAGTATCTTTTCCGACTCATCGAGCATGTCGGGCAGGGTGTACGTTGCAGTTACCGGTGGTGTTTTATAATCCAGCGATTTGGCCGGTGATATTACGATTAGCATATGTTCTGATTTTCTTTTTCAAATTTAACAGCTTTTCTTTTTTAAAGTTCAGCACTTTGGTAGTTATTAATTGAAACGCCTCGCAGCAGAGCTGATGAGGAGTCCGATTCCATTAAGGACTCTTTTATTGTTTTTTCAACGGATCATAAGACATCCAGTCAACCTCCAGCTCAAATCGTTCTTGCGGTTTTTCAATTGAAGTTGGGACCGTTTCTACCGGCCAGTTATCGGTATGCCAAAAATTCATTCGGTATAACGAAGGGTTTTGAGGGATACCCATTTGCGAACCTTTATAATTCCACAAAACAATAGTATCGTTGGTCGCCGGATGAATCATCCACCATCTGATTGAATCTGGATACCAATGAAATCCGTAAGTGTGGAATTGTGAAGATGCATCAAAGCCTTCTATAGGTTGAATTGTTTCAGGCTGACATTGAACACCTGTTAGAGGAGAGGAAGTACCTGTATGATTTTCCCTGGTACTGGTTTCATAAATAGTACCGCTGGCCATATTAATAACTCGTCCTATCCTTCTAAGTTTTCCTTGAAATCCGGTCCATGTACCAATATAAATAATTTCCGGATCGGCAATAAGCCATTCAAAGTCTATTTCGCTTAGTCCGGCTATAGTATCCGAAAAATAAGTAAAATAACCTACCACAGCTCCTACGTTTGGTTGAACATCTCTTACATCAGCAACTTTTAATCGTGCGGCATAAGAGCCAAAATGAGTGAAATTGTTTGAAATTATTTCAGGTCCTTTTCCTGCACCGGCTTCCTCATCCGGATTAATTTTAAACAATAGAATATTGGTTCCGGGCTCTGTGGGAGATTCTATTCCAATTTTCCAGGTAAAATCAGCATTTTTTCCGGCAGAACCATATTTAAAAAGCTGTGAAGTTGAAGAATTAAAATCTTCGAAAAAAGAATTGTGATGTTTTTCCTGGGCTTGAAGGATTAAAGTACTGCCAATAAAAGCAACTGTTAGCACCAATATTAGTTTAATGGTTGTTATTCTCATGTTTAATAACGTTTTGATCTGAAAAAGTCCCGGTAGTGTTTTATAGTTCAGTGATTTTGCCGGCGATATTACGATTAGCATCTATTCTGATTTTTTTCAAATTTAACAGAATTAGTTTTTAAAGTTCTGCACTGTGGTACTTATTATTCTTCAATCCACAGCAAATAACATACACGTTTCCCGCGAATTATCAACAGGAATGAAAGTGAGTTATTTTGGCCGTATTTCATTCGAATAGCTGCTATAAAGGCGCATAAAACAACGGTGCTTTGAACAACTTATTGATTGCGCCTTTGATTTATTTATACATATACCCCGGGTTCCACCCGAGGTTATTTATATTTTATCCCTTCGGGATATTGGCGCTAAAAGCGGCAAATGTGAATAACCCGTTGCGTAGCGCCGGGTTTAATCGACCGAATGGACATCGTCCGGCGAAGTATGCCGATCGAAGTCAAGTGGTTCTTCCGGACGACATTCAAACGGAAATACCCGAAAAAAGATGGCGAGTTTCAGAAAAAAGACGAAAAGTTTCGATCTTGACTGTGACCTCAGACAAATATCAGAGACCACTAAAATTACAACAACGATGCGAAGAAATTATTTGTAGTATCTTTGCCGCGGTTTAGAACAAAAACAGAGGGGTAGCGTTTTGGTAGCAATGTGCTCTTTATTCATGGTTATTATTTTGTGAGCCCTTGTTTACCATAGAAAACAATAATGAAATTTGAAGATTTACAATTGCATCCTGCCATACTAAAGGCATTAAAGGATGAAAACTACTCGGAACCAACCTCTATTCAGGCGCAGGCAATTCCACTGGTATTAGAACGAAACGATGTTTTGGGAAGTGCCCAAACCGGCACCGGTAAAACGGCCGCTTTTGCCATTCCTATCATTCAGCATTTAATAAACTCTACCCGCCACGAAAAGGGTAGACGACAGATAAAATCGCTGGTGGTTACCCCTACCCGCGAGCTGGCAATACAAATAGGCGAAAGTTTTGACGCATACGGCAAATACAGCAACCTGCAAAACACTGTTATTTTTGGAGGGGTGCCGCAAAATCCACAGGTACGCCAACTGCAAAAAGGCGTTGACATACTGGTTGCAACACCCGGCCGCCTGCTCGATTTAATCAGTCAGAATCATATTTCACTGCGCGATGTGAAGTATTTTGTTCTAGACGAGGCCGACCGGATGCTTGATATGGGTTTTATTCACGACATAAATAAACTGCTAAAGCTATTACCCCGACAGCGGCAATCGTTGTTCTTTTCGGCTACTATGCCAAACAAAATTGTAAAGCTTTCGCAACAAATTCTGGTGAATCCGAAAAAGGTAGCGGTGAACCCGGTTTCCTCAACTGCCGAAACCATACAACAGCAAATCTATTTCACCAACAAAAGCGATAAAAAGGACTTACTGTTACACATTCTTAAAAATAAAGACATAGAGCAGGTACTCCTGTTTTCGAGAACCAAACATGGGGCCGACCGTATTGTACGCAACCTGCGGAATAAAAAAATCGAGAGTGCGGCCATTCATGGCGAAAAGAGTCAGAATCAACGCCAAAAGGCCTTGATGCAATTTAAAAAAGGACAATTACGCGTATTGGTAGCCACCGATATTGCGGCAAGAGGTATTGATATTGACAAACTGCGTTATGTAATTAACTACGACATACCCAACGAGCCCGAAACCTATGTGCACCGTATTGGCCGATGTGGCCGGGCCGGCGAAGAAGGGGTGGCACTATCGCTTTGCGAACCGGAAGAAAATGCTTACGTGAAAGACATTGAAAAGTTGATAAAACTTAAAATTGAAGTAGCCGGCAACAATCCTTTTCCGCAGACCGACAAGCCGATGAACGCCAGTGAAAAGAAAGAGTTTGAAGCAGAAAAAAAACGTAAACGACAGGAGTTTTTTGAAAACCG
>NZ_JBFHGM010000257.1:0-7341 GCF_041583095.1 Draconibacterium sp. | reverse complement strand
TATGGAGTTCCTGAAAGCCAACACAAAAAGTTTGCTCGACAGTAAACTGGAAGATGGAAATTACATCTCGGCAAAAGATAAACACGTAATTGTAATTGGTGGTGGCGATACCGGTACCGACTGTGTAGCCACATCGCTGCGCCATGGTTGTAAAAGTATAACTCAGTTGGAGATTATGCCTCAGCCACCAAAAGAACGTAACGGCGACGTTAACCCATGGCCCGAATGGCCCGGTAACGAAAAAACCGATTACGGCCAGCACGAAGCTATTTTGGCAAAAGGAAAAGATCCAAGGAAGTACTCGATAATGACCACCAAAATTGAAGGTGATAATGGCAAAGTAAAAGCTTTGCACACTGTTCAGGTGGAGTGGATTAAAACCGACAACGGCGGACGGATGCCACAAGCGATTCCGGGAACCGAAAGATACATTAAGGCAGACTTAGTGCTGTTGGCAATGGGATTTTTAGGACCGGAAGATAAAATTGCCGAAGAGATGGATATGGAACGTGATGCACGTTCGAACTACAAAGTTGAATACGGACAGTTTAAAACCAGCATTAAAAAGGTTTTTGCTGCCGGTGATTCACGCCGCGGACAATCGTTGGTGGTTTGGGCAATTAACGAAGGTCGCGCTGCTGCCCGCGAAGTAGACACCTACTTAATGGGCGACACTGTTTTGCCATAAGGCAACGTGTTCTGTGACACGAGCGACGAAAGTTGCTCACATTAAATTTGAATTTTAGCATATGTCGTAGTGGACTATGCTTTTTTATAGTGCAGTTTTTTCAGGAGTTCCGGCCGGAGGAGGAAATTTATTATCCGAAACTAAATCACTTTCCCTTGACCAGAATGTGAAACGCCGGTTCTCCTTTTTTCTTGCACACTATTATTCTGCTTTTACTATTATCCTTCGGTAGTTGGTTAAGTTGGGAACACCATCATCGCTTACTTCACAGATTACATGAAATTCTTTTCCCGCTGCATCAGACGGTATTTGAATCGTGGCAGTATTTGATTCACCAGTTGATATTTTTATCTCTCCTGAATAATTTCCGGCTTCGGGTATTGCCCACCATTTAAAGTTTAAGCGATCGCCATCGGGGTCGAATGATTTTGATGCGTTGAGTTGTAATTCTTCCCCTGCTTTGCAAACTTTCCCGATTGGTTTAATGCCTTTATCGCCGTTAACAATTACAACCGGATTGCGGTTTCCCTTTCCTTCTTTGGCCCAATCCATACGGGCGGCAAAATTGTTAAATATTGCCGGGTAGAAATAGGCGAAGTATTTTGTGCCAATGTTATAGGGTTCGCCGGTATAATTTGTGTAAGCATTTGTGAGGCTATCGCGCCCCAGGCCAAATTCAAAATAACCACTCCAGCTCACCTGCGTTGGAACATCCGGGTTTGATAATCCATTGGGCATAACATGCATAAAGGCCGGCGTATCGCCTTCAACTCCCCATTTGTATTTTGGATATAAAGCGCCAAGATTACCATGATTTTGGATATGATGTGCGTATTCATTCCAGTTATTAACGCCCGTACCGTTTTGATGTTTCCAGGCACATTCATCCCAAAAAAATAGCAGGTCATTTTCAAAACCCCGCATCCACTGATGAGAACTAATGTCATAACGAATGGTATCTCCGCTCGACCATGGCCTGTCCTGGTCGGTAATCGTATAAATACGAAATTTATGCAGAAAGGCTTTTAGTTCTTCAGGTGTCCGCTCCTGTTGTATGCGCCAAATGGCCTGGGCAAATGTATTGCCACCTCCCCAAACAGTAATCCATATCGGGCGGTCGTCCTCTTCATCAGCCAAATCAATTATAAGATTACTTCCTTCCGAATCGTTGTCATCACCAATAAATTTCATCCCCATCTTTGTACTTCCCATCACAGTTCGCTTTCGCAAATAAGCGACAGACGGCCAGTAGCCAATTTCCTGCGTTGATTCATCATCGGCAAATGCTTCCTGACCAGATCGTTTATTCAAATTTGGTAAATCCTTTTCATAGGCATTTAAGGCATCGTGAATTAAATCGATACGTTCGTTTCCGCCATTATTACTCCAACCCGTAGTGGCAATTAACGCTTCAATCTCAAACTGGTCAGCATGTACCAGTAAACGAATCATCGACTCCATATCGTCAGGTTCAATATTATTGGGCGCAATATCGGTTAGCACTACAATTCGTGGTTTTAAATCTTTTGTATCCGGCTCTTCTATCGCGCAAGCTTGTGTTAGCATAAAGCTTAATACGATAAGTGCAATGTTTTTTAGTTTCATTTGGTATAATTTAGGTGTTGATTTGTTTTATAATTAGCTCAGTTTAAACGTATCAATTGTTCTGTATTCGCTCACCTTTTAAAGGAGAATAGTCGTTTTTCAAAAATCCATTCACTTTAATACTGTCAAAAAAGCATTTTACACCAGTAGCCTGATTAATATCTTCAATATTCTGAATGTGAAAATGCAGATGTGCCTCTGACGAATTGCCTGAATTACCACACAGCCCCAGCACATCGCCTTTATTAATCTTTTGTCCTTGTTTTACTACAATTGAGTTTTGTTTGAAATGGGCAAAAAATAAATATTCATTATCAGCTGCTTTAAGAATAATTGTGTTTCCCGGGATATAATAAAGGTCGAATTCCCCCGGCGTATTATCCGCTATACCATCTATAACCTGAACCACTTCGGCATTACATGGTGCAATTATCTCTTTTCCAAAAGCATAATAGTCTTCGTTCGTTCTTCCAGCAGTTTTGTATGATTTACCTTCTTTATCGGTAATTATAAAATCGAATGCATTTTTCTGGGCTTCATTCTCCACATGGTAATTTAGTTCTTCGGTGTCACCACCCCAAACCACAATCCATTCGTCATGAAATGGTAAATCGAGTTTTGTTTTGTTTCTATCGGGTTTTGGCAGATTCTCATCTTTAAATGGTTTTACCATTAAACCGTTTATTTTATCCTGTTTATCAACCGAAATATTCAAAGAAAACAGAGCACGTTCAAATCTGGTTTTGTACGAAGCAAAGGTTTTGTTTTCGTATCGAATAAACTCCCGGTGTTCAATATTTCCGGCCTGCTTTTTTAGTCCCTTTAAAAAATCAATCGTTTTCTCAACAGGTAAATCTTTTTTCATCTCAGGAGAAAAGCATTCAAATATTTCGGTGTATTTATCAGCGTTATAGAGTTGCACAAATTCGTTGGATATTTTTTTCGAAACCTCCTTCTCTTCCTGTCCGAAGTTTACAATGGGCGTTAGAAGTAAGAATACAAAACAGAGATATTTCATTCGCTTGTTTGTTAATTTCCTAAAGATATAGATCTAATAAGATAAATGCTACCAGTTCCATGGGAACTGATCTTGATAATTCAGCTGTAATTCACTGAATAACGTTTTTAGCCCAGGTCTTTTCGTAATCAGGCTATAAGGCGATTTTATAAATACCAGTTACCGAAGTTGTATTGTTTATTGCCCGTGGTAAGTATATACTTTTAGCGAATCGGGAATAAGCTTGTTGTTTTTACAGGCATGGTTATTCTTTAACAGGAAATTAGTGAGTTCAGCTTCCAGTTCTTTTTCTTTATCGGGCTCATTAACGGTTTCAATGTCCATATTTTCGTAAACCTGGTAAATTTCTTTGTTGGCTAACATATGCTCGCCGTCGATATAATCCAGTATTTCGTTTTTGTTTCGCATTAAAGGATATGCATTTCCTACCCTGAAATCTTCCTCGTCGTCGAGGCCATGCCCAATCCAGGCGGCTGCTTTCGGACGCGAAATGATGCTATCGGCATCCAGCAGGGCAAGCAATGAAGGTGTAATATCGAAATGTGTAACAACCGATGAAAATTTAGCTGTTTCTTTAAGCATAGGTGAATAAATTACCAACGGCACATGAAATCTGTCGAGCTGCGTACTTATGGGAATTTCGGGCATACGGTGGTCGCCCGTAATCACAAAAATGGTGTTGTTAAACGATGGCAGTTTACTGAATTCGTTAAAGAAATACCTTAGCGCATCATCAAAATAAAGCACCGTTGAAAACTGTTTTTCATAGTTGCGGTTAAAGGCTTCTGTTTTTCCGGGAAGTTTCAGTTCCGCCAAACGTTCATTAAATTTCGAGAGGTAATATTCCTGATTTTCCACCTCAAAAGGACTGTGCATGGCCAACGTAAGAATAACATCCATACGCGGACTTGCAGTATCGGTTTTAACTTCATCGATATACCGTCTGAAAATCTCTTTGTCGCCAAATCCCCAGGAAAAACCGCTGGCAGAAGCCGGCATTTTTTCATAGTCTTCGCCGAATCCGGTGTTGTCAATTATTTTATCTATTCCCTGCCGTTTCAGAAAGATATCCATGTTGTCGAAATGCGCTTCACCACCGTAGGTAAACGAACTGCTATAACCGGCCTGGGTTTTTAAAATACTCATCAGGCTTAAATGATCGGGCATATCATCGCCAAGCTCCGTAAAACCACGATCGCCAAACGGAACCGATGCCAGGGTTGAAGGAAGCACCCCAAAGGTTCGGCCCGAAGTGCTTAAACTGTTTTCCCAATACAAACTCCTATCCATCAGCGAATCCAGAAAAGGCGTAAAACTGCCCAGGTAGGCGTCCTTGCCGCTGTAAGCCCGGCCAAGACTTTCAACAATCACAAAAACAATGTTAGGCTTAGTCTTTAAAGGTTCAAAGTATTTACCCAAAACATCGGGTGTTGTTTCCTGGTGGAGGAAAGGGTAGTCTTCGTCGAGGTAAGTAAAAGAACCATCGGCAGTGGCCACATTTGTTTTAAAAGTGTAGGATTGTTTGTCTATCTGCTCGTTGAAGACATAACGTTTTAGTACACTTTCGCTAAAAAAGTTGAGTTTGTTGGTGGCTGCAAAAAGCGAAAATTCGTTTACAAAATCAGAAGGTTGTGGTTTTAAAAAACCAAACGGAGCCAGTGACGCAAACATGGCGGCCGAAATAAGTAATAGCATCCACGGTTTTAGCTTATAGTAAACATGTTTTATAATAACCCGCACCATGTAAACTAAAAAGAGGGCCATAAAAATAAATGGCCAGACATTCATCTCGCCCGAACTTTGCACGGTTTGGGTGATTTCTTCGATGGAATAGCCAAACAAATCGGCGCCCAGCGGAACACCTGCCGCAGAGAAGTATTTGAGCAGCAGCATATCGCCCAACACAAGTAATACCGAAGCGGAAATAAAAAATACACGTGCCGTCTTTTGGCTGAACAAACCCAGCAGTAAAAAAGGAATCATCAGTACGGCTGAAACCCTAAGGTAGAGGATGATGTCGTATTTTATTCCGAAAAGCAGCGTACTAAAACTCCCCGGTGGATAGTTGTGGTAATTGGAGAGAATTACCATTTCGTGTAAACGCACAAGCAAAATCATCACGGCCAGAATAAAACTCAGGCTGATAAAACGCCTTAATGTGCGTACAAGCAAGCCAAATATATCGGTAATTTTCCCCATTTAAATCTCTATTAGAACAACCTCGAAAAACCTATATCGAACGAATAGTAGCCCGAATAATTTCCGGGTTCCAGTTGTTCGCTGCCAATATTAAATCCGGCACTTACAATCCATAATTTTTTAATTAAGCGGTTGTATTCCGCCCTTACCGCCCTGGTTTTTAAAGTCAGGTTCTTTTCGGTATCAATCGGTTTCCTGTTGTCGTCGGGCGAAACACCATAACTTAGTTTAAGCCCCAAATAATTTTCTGAATCGGCGAAATAGCGCCGTACCGACAACGCCCCGGAAACCGATGTTCCGTCAGTATCCGGCGTAACGTACGATCGCAGCGAAACCCAGTAATTCCCCACATATTTTCCCAATGTTGCGGTATAAATGTCAACTCCCGAAGAACTAAAATCGAGGTAGCGCATTCCCAGCGAACCTTCCCAGGCATTTGGAAAGTTGTGGTACAACTCGAAACCAAAACGGTTTCCCGGGAAAAGCGCATCCGACGAGTACCCGTAATTCACGTAGGCATAATTGTTTTCGCCAATTTTTGGGTAGGCATCTATTTCAAACTGCAGCCCGTTTGAATCAAAACGGTTGGCATAGTTCAAACGTGCAATAACCGACCCCAGTTTGGTTTTTCGCCCATACGACAGGGCCAGAAAATGCCAGGGATCGCGGCTAAAATCGCTGTTAAAATTATCGAAAGTGTATACCAGTCTGATTCTGTTTTTCATTAAGTCGAGTCGGTATTCTTTTAACTTGAGCAGAAAATCGGGTTCGCCCGGGTTTTTATGCAGGTAGGTTTCCAGCACCTCAACTGCTTCCTCGTACTGTTCATCGCTGTATAGTATCCGGGCTTTTTTCAATGCAAACTTCGACGATTCGGGCTCCTGCTTTAAAGCTGCGTTGCAATATTCAATAGCTTTTGCATTGTCATCAGCCCAAAACTCAACATCCGAAAGCGCATCGTAGGCTTCCATATTTTCGGGGCGCTGTATTAAAACCTCCTGTAATACCACTCTTGCCGAATCGTACATTCCATCCCAGGCATAGGTACGTCCCATCAATAAGGCCACATCCGAATTAAAACCTTCGGAAAGAATCTGGCGGCAAATGCTGCGGGCTTTTTCCCGTTCACCGTTAAAGGCAAAGTTCCGGGCCTCATCAAAGGTTTGTGCCTGCAGAATACCCGCTGTTCCCGTGCCCAGCAAAATAAAAAGTACACTTACTATTTGGAAATACAATCGATTCTTTCTCATTGTATTTTATTTTTTTTGTTTCGAAATGTCAAAGCCGGCACGTGTCATTTTTCCCCACGATTTTTTCTTTTTTATGAAATAATCGTAGTTCCCCCTGAGTCCCCAATACACAATTAAAGGATGGTAGATAAACGGCTCGAGCCAGGTTGTCATCAGCAACTTTATTATCATTCGTTTTTTCTTGTAGCGGTTGTATGAAAGATGGTCGAAAAGGATGGCATAGGTCGAAATCATAATTGCAAAAAAGTAAATAAAACCAAACATTACATAAAAAAACGACCAGTCGGCCAGCCCAAGCAAGGCTATGGTAATAAAATAAGATATGCCTAAAAATTCAACAATCGGGGCCAGCCATTCGAAAAATACCCAGTAGGGGTGCGAAACCATTCCCATAAAACCAAACTTCGGATTCATAAAAATATCGCGGTGCAGCATTATAGTATCTATTGTGCCGCGTGTCCACCTGTTTCGCTGTGAACCGAGTACTTTTAGTGTTGAAGGTGCTTCGGTCCAGCACAAGGGATCGGAAATGTACACCACTTTGTATTTTATCCCCTGGTTAGCCATGTATTTACGCATAC
>NZ_JBFHGM010000256.1:0-7353 GCF_041583095.1 Draconibacterium sp. | reverse complement strand
TACTACCACAAAAATCTTATTCCTTTTAACCACTACAGGTACTCGGCCGAGGCGCCGAACAGCTTACCTTACAACGATGTTAACTGCTTTGTTGAAGACAATCGGGGAAATCTGTGGATTGGCACAAATGGTGGCGGATTGATTTATTTTAACCGCAGCAAAAATACCTTTAAAAGTTACCTTCATGATGCTGACAATCCCAACTCCATCAGTGCAAACGTAATTGTTGCGCTACATATCGACAGTAAAGGAACACTTTGGGCCGGAACCTATCAGGGTGGTTTAAACCGTTTTAACGGAACAACATTTAAACACTACCTGCACAATCCGGATAATCCCGGTTCCTTGTCTGACAACCGGGTTTGGTCGGTTTTTGAGGACTCGAAACAAAACCTTTGGATCGGGACTTTAAATGGTGGATTAAATCTTTTTGACCGCGCAAAGGAAGAGTTTATTCATTACACATCAAACGATATAAATTCAGTAGGTTCCAATTTTATCATGTCGATAATGGAAGACAGCGGGCAAAACCTCTGGCTGGGAACTTCCGCTGGACTTGATGTATTAAACCTGAATACCAAACGGTTTACGCACTACGATGCCGATCCGGCAAACCCCGGACAGTTAAGCGACAGTAATGCAAACGACATTCACGAAGATGTAAGGGGTTTAATTTGGGTGGCAACAACGCAGGGCTTAAATATTTTTAATAAAACACAAGGCACTTTTAAAGTTTTAACGGAAGCCGACGGGCTGGCCAATTCGAATATAAAAACCATTCAGGAAGACCAAAACGGAAACATTTGGATTGCCAGCTTAAAAGGAATATCAAAAATCAGCGTTGAAAATTATTCGCATCAACTACCCATAGGTAAACTGAACGTTGATATCGAAAACTTTGGTTTGCAGGATGGCCTGCAGGGAAACGAATTTAACCAAAAAGCAGCTTACCGAACACGCTCCGGAGAGTTGATTTTCGGCGGTGCCAACGGGTTCAATTTATTTAAACCCGAAGATATTGTGGTTCAAACGCCCAACGATAAAATCGTGCTTACGAACTTTAAGGTATTCAATCAAAATATAAAAGTTAACGAACCTTTCCGAAAAAGGATTATTCTGGATAAATCGATTACCTACCGCAATCAAATTACCTTAACACACAAAGAGAATGTGTTCTCGGTTGAATTTGCGGCAATCGGCTATTTTCATCCCGAGAAAAACAATTTTCAATACCAGCTAAGTGGTTTTAACAACGAATGGATGGAAGTGAATCGCGGCATGCATGAGCTTACATTTACCAATCTGAATTCAGGTGATTACCAACTGCGCATCAGGGTAAGTAACGATAACTCCAACTGGCGCGAAATGAATCCACCTTTAAGCATCAAAATTCTTCCGCCATTTTGGGAAACCGGCTACGCCTATATACTTTATATTTTGGTTATCGCCGGCTTGTTGTTTATAACCTGGAGGATTTTGGCCGAACGCCAGCGACTGAAATTTGAGGCCGAACAGGAACACCGCGAAGCCGAACGTATTCACCAGGTCGACACATTGAAAACCAAGTTCTTTACCAATATCAGTCACGAATTTCGCACACCTCTTTCGCTGATAATCGCTCCCATCGATAAATTAATTGAAAACAGTAAAAACGACGACGATAAAAAACACCTTATTCTTATTCAGCGAAACGCCCGCCGATTGATGGCAATGGTAAACCAGTTGCTTGATTTCAGAAAAATGGAGCTCCAAAAAATTAAAGTAAATAAAAACTGGTGCGAAATGATCGGTTTTATTCACGAGATTTCAGCGTCGTTTGAAGACCTGATGGAAAGTAAAAATATCTCGTTCCAGTTTTCAAGCAGCCACAAAAGCCTGTACACTTATTTTGATAAAGACAAAACCGATAAAATATTTACCAACCTGCTAAGTAATGCCTGCAAATTTACCAACAGCGGAGGCAAAATCAGCCTGGATATCAAACTGAATACATCGGCCGAAAAGCCTGTTTTAACAGTAAAAGTATCGGATACGGGAATTGGGATTACTCCCGAACAACAGATGCAGATTTTTAACCGCTTTTACCAAACCGATAATGCGGGAACAGAAATAAACCAGGGCTCAGGAATTGGCTTGTCGATGGTGAAAGAGTACGTTACCCTGCTGGGAGGCGATGTGAATGTTAATAGCCACCTGAACGAAGGAAGTACGTTCACGGTGAAAATTCCTGTGGAGATGTTTACTCATGAAGAAATAGCCGCCAACAAACAACTTGAAACGACTGAAAGAAAAACCTATAAACAGCCCGTATCAGCGACAACCGATTATGCTCCGGCTTTCGACCGGGAGAAAAAAACTTTGGCGATTGTGGAAGACAGCTCCGACCTGCGTTTTTACCTGAAGGAAAGTTTTAAAATCAGATACAACATTATTGAGGCCGAAAACGGAGCAGAAGCCTGGGCGACCTTTGAAAAGCAGTTGCCCGATATTGTGATTAGCGATGTGATGATGCCCGAAATGAACGGCGTTGAACTATGCGCTAAAATTAAATCGAACAGAAAAACCAAACATATTCCGGTAATTCTGCTAACGGCAAAAACCGATACTGCACCGGTTGTTGAAGGTTACGAGTCGGGAGCTGATGCCTACCTTACCAAACCTTTCGACTTTAAAGTTTTGGAATCGCGTATTGAAAATCTGCTGCGCTCGCGCGAACAGTTGCGTATATCATATCTATCGATGACAGGATTAAGTCCTGAAAAAATTAAAGTCGACTCTGAGGACGAAAAGTTTATAAAGAAAGCCTTAAAAATTGTTGAGGCCAATATATCAGAAGCGTCGTTTACCGTTGAAGATTTTGGTGCAGAAATGGGGATGAGCCGCGTTAGTCTGTACAAAAAACTACTGGCCTTAACCGACCGAACGCCTATCGAATTCATCCGTGTTATTCGTTTAAAACGAGCTGCTCACCTGCTCGAAACAAGTCAACTTTCGGTATCAGAAGTGGCGTACCAGGTAGGCTTTAATAACCCGCGGTATTTCTCGAAATATTTTTCGAAAGAATACGAAATGCTGCCATCGGAATACATCGAAAAAAACCGGAAGACCACAAACGATCTTTCAGATGAAGTAAAAGACAAATTCTCTTAGTGTAAGGCAATCGCACAAACACTCCTGTCATCTCGAAGCGCAGCGAGAGATCTGTTACAAATTATCGGGAACTATCCTGTAATCCTAGATTTTACTCAAAATAGTCCTCATTCACTCAATTACTCAATAACGTTTTTCCTATTCCTACAAAAAATCTTCCCGAACAGGGCTAAAAACATCGATCAGAATTCCGGGCTCCAAACAAAGCGCTCCGTGTAACATATTCGGCTCTACATACAATCCATCACCGGGCTCAACAATTACTTTTTCGCCATCCATGGTAAATTCAAACTTGCCGCTTACACAATAAGTAGTTTGTGTGTGAAAGTGCGAATGTTCGGCACCCACGGCACCTTTTTCAAATTTTACTTTTACCATCATAATCTGGTTGTCCCAGCCCATAATCTGACGAGCCACGCCATCGCCAAGATCTTCCCAGCGTTTACTGTTTTTAAATACTTTCTCGCTTGCCATAACTTATCGGTTAAATTTTATACGGTTGATACTACAAAACTAAAAGATTTTCAAAAACCTTAAAAGTATTGAGATCTTCAACTT
Organism: Draconibacterium sp.; assembly: GCF_041583095.1. Taxonomy (NCBI): domain Bacteria; kingdom Pseudomonadati; phylum Bacteroidota; class Bacteroidia; order Marinilabiliales; family Prolixibacteraceae; genus Draconibacterium; species Draconibacterium sp. Next base: position 3,645 of record NZ_JBFHGM010000256.1, on the reverse strand, counting down.
TACAGGAAAATGGGTCGCTAAAAATACAGTAAATCAAATTACCTTTTGAGAACAAGTGAATCAATGTCTAAATTTAACTTCAAATTTTTTACGCATTCAATTTTCCCCTTGATTTATTCTGAACTTCATTCCCAACAATATTCAGAACTCCCCCATTTACAGAAAACTCAGGATATTCATTTTCAATTTTTTCAAAAATACTTGTCGAAATTCGAGAAAATAAAAACGAAAAAAAACACATGTTAAAATGGGAGAAAAAATTGTGATTTTCGGGCATTTATTACTTAATAAATTCCTCTTAATTAGATATCTTCGGAATTCTTTACGTCATATAAAAACATGATAATCTAAACTTAAATTTCAATTATGGGTACCAACTCAATTTTCAACTCCAAATTCATTCTGGTTTATTTTATTCTTAGTCATTTTATTTTATTCAACAGTTTTGCACAAAATAAGGGCACTTATTTCCCGCCCGAAGAATTAACATCGGTGGGTGCCTATTATTACCCCGAACACTGGGATGAAAGTCAGTGGGAACGCGATATAAAAAAGATGGCCGAAATGGGTTTTGAATTTACCCACTTTGCCGAGTTTGCGTGGGCGCAACTGGAGCCGGAAGAAGGCGTGTACGATTTTGCGTGGCTCGACCGTGCAGTGGCACTGGCCGATAAATACAAGCTAAAAGTGGTAATGTGCACCTCAACTGCTACCCCGCCCGTTTGGCTGGTACGCAAACATCCCGACATTCTGAAACAGCACGAAAACGGAACAAAGATGGATCACGGATCGCGCCAACACGCGTCCTTTTCAAACGAATATTACCGCAGTTATTCAATGAAAATGATTGAGGAACTGGCTAAACATTACGGTAACGACAACCGGATATTTGGCTGGCAATTGGACAACGAGCCTGCTGCCAATGTGGATTATGGCGAAGATGCCCAAAAACGTTTCAGAGCGTGGTTAAAAGAAAAATACGGTAACATTGAAGCGTTGAATGAAGCATGGGGAACCAATTTCTGGAGCGGTACTTACACCCGGTTCGACCAGATAAACATTCCGAAACACTCGCAATGGGGAATGAACCTGTATCAACGTTTGGATCACAGCCGTTTTTGCGATTACGAAACCTCAAGTTTTCTGGATGACCAGGCAAAGGTAATTCGCCAATATGCAAATCCCGATCAGTGGATTACCACCAATTACATCCCCTATTACGATGCGCGTTATGCCGGCGCCAGCAAGAAGTTGGATTTTATTACCTACACCCGCTACATGGTTTATGGCGAACATACCGGAATTGGCCCAAAAGGTTACCGCGTGGGCGAATACTCGCGCATTGCCATGGCCAACGATTACTTCAGACCGCTAACGCCGATTTATGGTGTAATGGAGCTTCAACCCGGACAGGTAAACTGGGGTTCAATCAACTCGCAACCGTTACCCGGAGCAGTGCGGCTGTGGTTATGGCACGTTTTTGCCGGAGGTAGTAAATTCACCTGTACCTACCGCTTCCGTGCACCAATTTACGGCTACGAGCAGTATCATTACGGCATTGTTGGCCCCGATGGCGTAACGCCTACACCGGGCGGCTTAGAATACAAAAAATTTATCGACGAAATAGAAGTGCTTCGTAACAATCCTTCTGAGGGTCAAATTCCGAAAGACTATTTAAACCGGAAGACAGCTATTTTGTATGATCCGGACAATACAGTAGCCATAAACAACAGCAAACAAAATTCGACATGGGATACCGAAGGCCATGTGCTGAAGTACTATAAAGCATTGAAAGCATTTGGTGCACCGGTTGATTTTGTCCGCGACTCTATGGACTTTTCACAATATCCGGTACTTGTAGCTCCGGCTTATCAGCAAATGAGTTTAGAGCTGGTTGACAAGCTAACTAAATATGTAAAAAACGGTGGAAACCTGGTAATGTCAGTTCGCACAGGGCATCAGAATGAATTTGGACATCTGTGGCAGGCAAAACATGCCGAACCGCTTTATGAACTGATCGGTGGCGAAATTGAGTTCTACGATTTACTCCGTCCTTTTGCACCCGACACAGTTATAATGGACAATAAAAAATACGCATGGACAACATGGGGAGATATCTTGAAAACCAATACCGGCACCGAAACCTGGGGAACTTTTAGCGGTGATTATTATACCGGTAAAACAGCTGTAACGTTTAATAAGTTGGGCAAAGGAACAGTTACCTATGTTGGAGCCGACAGTCACGATGGCCAACTGGAGCGTGCAGTTCTGCATAAACTTTATGACCGCCTTGATATCGATGTAAAAGATTACCCAAAAGGTGTTATGGTGGAATACCGCGATGGTTACGGAATTGCCGTAAACTATTCCAACATTACCTATAACATGGATTTACCTGCCGGCACGGAAATTCTGATCGGAGACAAATCAATTCCGACAGCAGGCGTACTGGTTTGGAAAACGAAATAAATCAACCGGAAAATACTTCAACTGATGAGACAAGCGAAAAACTTATACCCGTTAATTCTGTTAATCTTTACCATTTTCGTATTCACCTCATGCGAAAAAACAACCACCCCGGAGTGGCCGGAACAAACCAACGAAACCAAACCCTGGACACGCTGGTGGTGGCACGGCAGTGCCGTTGACAAAGCGAACTTAACGGCTAATCTGGAAGAACTGGCCAAGGCCGGTTTTGGAGGTGTTGAAATTACGCCCATTTACGATGTTAAAGGTGATGAAGATAAATCCATTTCATTTCAATCAGCAGAATGGATGGAAATGTTTGAGCATACTTTAAAAGAAGCTAAACGACTGGGATTGGGCGTCGACCTGGCCAATGCATCGGGCTGGCCATTTGGAGGTCCGTGGATTGATGCGGAACAAGCCTGCAAAAACCTTCAATACAAAAAGTACCACTTAAAATCAGGTGAACAACTTAAGGAAAAAATTGAGTTTATCCAGCCTTCTTTGGTGCGTGCCGTAAACAAGAGAGTTGATATCTCGGAAGTAAAATTCCCAATTAGCAGCAATACCAATTTACAGGAATTAGCGCTCGACCAGGTACGCTTCGAAAAACCGCTGCCACTCCAAACATTGATGGCTTTTAACATGCAGGGAGAAACTATTGATTTGACTAATTTCGTTAACGCAAACGGGATTCTTGATTGGACAGCTCCCGAAGGTAACTGGGATCTATATGCTGTATTTCAGGGCTGGCACGGCAAAATGGTAGAACGTGCCGGAACCGGTGGCGAAGGAAATGTGATCGACCATTTTTCGGAAGAAGCAACAAAAATATTTCTGTCCGATTTTGATAAAAATGTCAAAGACATCGATTTAACGGGGCTTCGGGCATTTTTTAACGATTCATACGAAGTGGACGACGCCTCTGGCGATGCCAACTGGACTCCCCTCTTTTTTGAAGAGTTTGAAAAACGCAGAGGCTACGATTTAAAAACAAAACTTCCTGCGCTATTTGGCGATATGGATGAAGAAACCAACCAGCGTGTGTTGTGCGATTTCCGCGAAACCATTTCCGATTTACTGTTGGATAAATTCACCATCGTTTGGGCAGATTGGGCCGAATCATACAACACCATCATCCGTAACCAGGCCCATGGTTCACCGGCTGCCATTCTCGAT
>NZ_JBFHGM010000255.1:0-7387 GCF_041583095.1 Draconibacterium sp. | reverse complement strand
TTTTAAAAATGAGGAGTTTAAAACCGTTGTTTACGAAACCATTGCGTTTGTTGAGCGAGAACTGATGGACGAAAGCGGCGCTTTTTATTCGTCGCTGGATGCCGACAGCGAAGGCGAAGAAGGAAAGTTTTATGTGTGGAAGAAAAAGGAGCTTCAGGAGATTCTGGGTGATGAATTTCGGTTGTTTGAAGAATATTATAACATAAATGGCAAAGGTTTTTGGGAACATAACAATTACATTCTCCTTCGCGATATTTCCAATGAAGAATTTGCAGACAAGCACGGGTTGAGTTTAAACGAACTGCAGATAAAAGTCGGAAAATGGAAATATGCACTGATGAAAACACGGAAGGAGCGCGTGCGTCCCGGATTGGATGATAAAACGCTTACATCGTGGAATGCGCTAATGCTAAAAGGACTGGCAGATGCATACAAAGCTTTTGGCAACATAGAGTTTTTGAATCTCGCGATTAAAAATGCCGGGTTTATCGAAAAAAAGCTGTTAAAGGAAAACGGACAACTTTATCATAGTTGGAAAAATGACATCACTTCTATCGATGGTTTTCTGGAAGATTACGCACTGTTGATGGATGCTTTTCTTGCGCTGTTCGAAGTTACCGGGGATGAAAACTGGCTGGCCTTATCGGATAAAATGATGGAGTATGTTTTTGCCCATTTTTACGACGCAGAAAAGCAGCTATTCTATTTCAACCGATATAATGCCGATGCGGTGATTATCAACCATTTTCAGAAAGAGGATAACGTTATTCCCGCAGCCAATTCGGTAATGGCAAACATCCTGCACCGTTTGTATTTAATCCATGGAAAACCCGAATACCTGGAAACGGCAAAGAAAATGTTACAATACATTACGCCACATTTTGTCAATTATCCGATGGCTTATGCCAATTGGGGAACACTGCTGTTAAAATTAACGGCACCTTATTTTGAGGTCGCCGTTTGTGGATTCAATTCCCGCTTACAGCTTAAGAAATTACAAAAAGGTTTTTTCCCGCATGTGCTTTGGGCATTTACCGAGAAGGAAAGCAAGGTGCCATTGTTGAAAGACCGTTTTAGTCATACTGCCGATTTGATTTATGTATGCAAAAACGGCACCTGCGAATTACCGGTTGAAAAAGTGGAAGCGGCTGCCAAAAAGATTCGCATACAATGAAACGGAAAGAAGTCTTGATTGTTGGGCAGGGCCTGGCAGGTACATTACTGGCTTTTGAATTGTATTTGGCCGGAGTGGAGGTTTGCATTGTTAACAATCCGCAAAAAAGTACGGCGACACGTGTGGCGGCCGGAATGGTAAATCCGATGGTGTTTAAGCGTATGACCAAAAGCTGGATGGTGGATGATTTGCTGCCGGTAATGAAAAAACGTTACCACAAGCTGGAAGAACTGCTTGGCGAACGTTTTTATTTCGACATGCCCATGATTAAACCACTGTCGGAGCAGGAAACAGAACTGTGGCAGCAACGAAAAGCCGACGAAAAGTTTGCACCGTTTATTGAAGATATTTCTGAAACGAGTCCGGTTGATCGTATTTTTGCTTCACATGCCTATGGAGTTGTAAAAGGATCGGGCTATTTAAAAACCGGTCTTTTTCTGGATGCTGCCAAGCGCTTCTTTCAGGAAAATGAACTATTGATTGAGGCCGATTATCCGGCAAACCAAAGTAGTTTCGAAAATCACATTTTCCAGGATATGCAGTTTGATAAAATTGTGTTTTGCGAGGGACATTACCTGAAAACACATCCGCTGTTTGATTTTGTGCGTTTACAGCCGGCAAAAGGGGAGGTGCTACAGATTTATGCGCCCAACCTTTCAGAAAACTTCATCATTAACCGCCGCGTATTTGTGTTGCCAGTTGGCGATCATCGTTTTAAAGTTGGCTCAACTTACGAGTGGAAAGACCTTACAGATTTTCCAACCGAAGAAGGCAAAAACTCAATTGTAGACCGTTTAAAAGAGCTTATCCATGTTGATTTTACAATAGAAGAACACTGGGCAGGAGTGCGCCCTACGGTGATCGACCGGCGGCCGGTTTTGGGTAAACACCCGCAGCATGAGCACGTTTATGTCTTTAATGGCCTGGGAACAAAAGGCGTGATGCTGGCGCCTTATTTCGCGAAAGAAATAAAAGCATTGATCATGAATAATAATTATGAAATCAATAAACAAGTTGATCTTGCCCGGTTTTTATAGTCGTTGTTAAGTTTACAAACTTTTATTTCTTCCTTTTGTTTTATTTTTCTAAATTGAGATTTAAATAAATTACCAAACAAAATAAAAATGAAAAAATTGCTGATTCTACTATTGATTATTCCCACACTGGCGTTTGCACAAGAAACAAAAGACACCCTTTGGACAACAAGTGGTAGTACAACACTTAATTTCTCGCAGGTTTCATTAAACAACTGGGCGGCCGGAGGAAAAAGTTCCATGTCGGGCGTATTTATGGTGAATTATGCCGCCAATTACAAAAAAGATAAGTTAAGCTGGGACAATACATTCGATTTTCGATTTGGCTTTTTAAAGGAAGAAGACGATGATTTGCGTAAATCGGACGATAAAATCGATATCAGCTCTAAACTGGGCATTGAAGCCAAAGGGAACTGGTTTTATTCCGGCTTGCTGAACTTTAAATCGCAATTTGCTCCGGGTTACAATTATCCCGATACCGAAACTTCTATTTCTAAATTTATGGCTCCGGGTTATTTGAGTCTCGGTTTGGGTATGGATTATAAAATCGATGGTTTTTCATTGATGATGGCTCCTGTGTCGGGCAAATTCACTTTTGTTACCGACGATGATCTGTCAAACGAAGGTGCTTTTGGTGTTGAGGAAGGGAAATCAATGCGGTCGGAGCTTGGTGCAACCGTTAAGGTGCAGTTGATAAAGGACATTATGAAAAATGTAACACTGGATACCAAAGTAGATTTGTTTTCAAATTACCTTGATCAGCCTAAAAACATCGATGTAGACTGGACATTCAAGATCATTATGAAGGTGAACGATTACCTGTCGGCTAACCTGATTACGCAGCTGATTTACGATAATGATGTGAAAATTCAGGGCGACGATGAAAACCTTCCTCCATCACCTGGATTACAATTTATGGAATCGTTTGGCGTAGGACTGACATTTAAATTCTAATCGAATAGAAAAATATTGAAAGAAGCTTTCTGCTGTTTGCGGGGAGCTTTTTTTGTTTAGCTACGAGCCACGAGTTAGACAACTGGAGAGGTTGGCTGAAAAAATTGATTGTCCTACTCTTACAATTTATCAGTATTTCAATCTCGTTCAATCTTGCATCAATTTTTTGCACCACATAGCTTCACCAAGCAGGCGCAAAGTTTCACAAAGAGGAAGAAGTTCAAGAGGATTTACAATTTTACAATTTATCAGTTTTTCAATCTTCTTCAATCTAATATCAATCTCCATCAATCTTTTTGCTAGTGGCTAGTAGCTCACAGCTATTCTCACAACACCGTTCCCAAAGTAATAAGCAAAATACCCGTCAGGATACCCACAAGGTAAGCGCCTTTCTTTTTCATGTTTTGTTCTTTAAACAGCACACCTCCAACAACAAAGGCTACCAACACACTTCCGCGGCGTAGTGCCGAAATAACAGAGATCAAAGCATCTTCGTTACTAAGGGCATAGAAATACAGGTAGTCGGCAATTACCAGAAACAGCCCGATAAGCGGGATGGTCCAGCGCCATTCGAAATGAATGTTCTTACGTTTTCTGATTTTCTCGTTCAGCAAAACAAAAGGCAGCAGAATTACCACCTGGTACACCGAAAACCAGGCTTGTACGGCTACGCGGTCAATTCGGCGTAAAATAAATTTATCGTACAGGCCGCTGCAGGCGCCAAGAAGGGTTGCAGCCACAATAAAATAGATCCATTTGTTGCGTTTGAAATTGATGCCGTCCAGTTTCCCCGCGGTGGAGAAGAGGTAGAAAAATACCAGGGTAATGGCAATTCCAATCCACTGGTAAACATTCAGGCGTTCGTGAAAAATAATGAGCGCGCCGATAAGCGTCCAAAGCGGACCGGTTGCCCTAATTGGAGCCACAATAGTAATGGGCAGGTGCTTTAATGCAAAAAAGGCAAGCACCCAGCTCGACACCACAATGGCCGATTTAAGCAACACCTGAAGATGTTCGGCAGCGTTAAGTTGTGGTACATACAAACCGGTGTTGGCCAAAAGTTCGGGCGATTTAAACGAAATAACAATAAAAGGGGTAAACAGCAACGAACTGGCAACGGTAGAAAAAAACAATACTGGCATAACAGCGTTACTGTTAACCGATTGCTTTTTTAAAATGTCGTAAATACCCAGAAACAAGGCCGAAGCCAATCCAAATAGTGCCCACATAATGTTTTATAAAGCTGCCAAAAGTAGCCGTTTTCCTTGAGCTCTATATTTCCTAAAAGTTATGATTTCGGCGAAATCTATTTGCAATCATTTTTTTCAATGGTTATTTAAAAACTAAAAGTGTTTGTTGCTGTTACAAAGTTAGAAGTAAAGAAATGAAGTTTATAAAACAAAAACAGCTGGCCCTGATTTTATTGGTAGTTGGTGCCATTGGAGGTTTCCTGTATTGGAAATATGTGGGATGTTTAAGCGGTACCTGCCCCATAAAATCGGTGTGGTACTGGAGTACCTTGTGGGGAGCTGCAGTGGGCTACCTTGTTGGCGATGCCATAAACGATTTTATAGTGAAGCGAAAAAAAAGAGCAGAACAGAATGATAGCTAAATTCAATAATATTATCAATTGCAAACGTCCGGTTTTGGTCGACTTTTATGCCGATTGGTGTGGCCCGTGCAAACAAATGCCGGCCATTTTGAAGCAGGTAAAAGCTGAGCTGAAAGAAAATGTCAAGATCATAAAAGTGGATGTTGACCGCAACCCGAATATTGCCTCGAAATACCAGATACGAAGCATTCCAACACTGATGCTGTTTAAAGACGGCGAATTGAAGTGGAGAGGGATGGGGGTACGACCTGCCGATGAAGTAAAAAGTATTGTTGAGCAATATTTGTAAATTTGCACATGCACGATTCACAAAATATATTCTACACCTCCATATCAAAGTACTATTCCGAGATTTTTCCGTTTAATCCCATGCAACTGAAGTTTGTGAAAAAAAAGCTCGGCGAGTTGCACGGGAAACATATTCTGGATATTGGTTGTGCCACCGGCGAGTTGGCCTTTCAGCTGGCTGAAGGTGGGGCAGAAGTTATTGGTATTGACCTGAACGAAGATCTCCTGCAACAAGCTATTGACAAGAAGAAACACGAAAAGCTAACCTTTCAGCAGGGAAATATGCTGGAACTGGCGCAGAATTTCTACCCGCAGCAGTTTGATGCCGTATTGTGTTTTGGAAATACGTTGGTGCACCTCAACTCCGAAGCACTTGTTTTGCAAATGCTGGAAGGTGCTCACGCGGTGTTAAAACCCGGCGGACAATTACTGATTCAGTTGCTGAACTACGACTACATTTGCAACGAGCCTGTAGAAGTACTGCCTGTAATCGATACGGAGAACATAAAGTTTATTCGTCGTTATAATTTTACTGATAATTCTGATCTTATCGGCTTTCAGACCGACCTGGAAATTAAAGCCAGGAACCGCATTGTGTCGAATGAAACACCTTTATTGGCACTTAAAAGCGAAACATTAAAAACGCTTTTGAAAAAAGCCGGTTTCCGAAATATTCAGTTTTACTCCAACTTTAAACAGGATGCATTTGGCGGAAAACATTTGCCTTTGGTGGTGAGTTGTGAGAAGTAGGTTTTCGCTTTTCAAGTCGTTTTAGTTTTTCGCACCATAAATCTCCTGCCGGAGGCTATCATTTTTGTCTTGACACAAAACGATACACGAGGAAGGCATTTCCGAGCCAAGGCTCCTTTTGATCTTCACCCTACGTTTTTATAAAACCTAAATTTGGACGGGTGATCTCCTCGAGCCCTCGGAGCTTCCCGATCTCATTAAGGCTTTATTTCAACTTCGGGCAAAGACCAAAAGAGGCCGTTCAACTGCTGCAGCGTCAGCCACATCGCAGCTTGGCCTCGTCAGGTGAGCCGGAAAACAAGCAGTGACGGCGTTAAAAAATTACTGCTGTTTGAGGAGGTACGACGAGTTTCAGGAATTTTAGCTGGCATTGCGTAGCTTTTCCGAGCGAAGCGGGCGCAGCCTTGAGTTTTTTGTTTACTTATTGTCTCAAGACAAAAAGTAAAATCGGCCCGATAGGGCAAAAGGCATTTTTGAATACTTCTTCATGTGATTGGGATTACCCAAATTTGGCATCAGATGTAATGCTAAAGCTCATTTCAGCTATAGAAAAAAGGATTTCCTGTCGAGAAAGACAACAGCAAATAATTATCTTTCGGGCACAAAAGAGAACCGGAATGAAAAGAAAAGTATATTACTTATCCACCTGCGATACCTGTAAACGAATAATGAAAGCAATAAATGTTGACGATAGTTTTGAGCAGCAGGATATAAAAACCGAACCTATCACCGGTGAGCAGGTAGAAAGTCTTTACACACATACCCAAAGCTACGAAGCACTGATAAACAAACGTGCCCGGAAATCAAAAGCAGCCCTTGAAGCGAATCCTGTAAAAACCGATGCCGATTATAAAAAGCTTTTGCTAGATTGTAGGTATTGAAATTTTCCATCGTGAAAAACATTAATAATTGTTCACTAAAATTAAGGAAATAATATCTTAAATGCAAAATTTCAACCTCTGTAAGGTGTTGTTGTATAGTAATTTGTCTTCAAATTGGTGAACAGATTGTGATTTGAATTTTGTTCACCGAATTGTTCACCTATAATATGGTTTTATATGGTTTTGTTTGGTATGTTGGAAAAATAAAAAGCACTGAAATTCAGTGCTTTAATGTTTTTTGATCGAAAGTTGTATGTAACATAGTGGAGCTGGCGGGAGTCGAATAATTTAGGTATTTAGCACTAAATCAGTGGTTTATAGCAGGAGATATTTGAGTGTTAACCGAATCGTTCACCAACGTTGTTTTTACATATAATTTGGTGTCAATTATTGCGTTTTGAATATTTCATTATACCTCATTTCAATCTGATTAACTTCGGTTTCAGATAATGCTTCAAATTCTTTTTCTCTGGCTCGTTTAGATAGTTCTCCGTTGTTCTGTTCTAAGAACCGAACCAATATTGCTACCATTTTATCAGGCATTTCAAATTCGTCATCTACAAAACGTTTGAATTCATCGTAATGCCCAAGATAGGATACTTCCGAAGGTATAATATTTTCAATGGTATCGATTACGCAATCGTAAAGAAATTCTGCTTGAGGAGTTATATCGAAATAACGGTAAAAGTCAATT
>NZ_JBFHGM010000254.1:0-7407 GCF_041583095.1 Draconibacterium sp. | reverse complement strand
CTATTTTTTTGTCATCAGCCACAGAATCTATTGTTTGTTTTTATTTAACTCACTCTAATGTATTGCTCAATTGTTAAATTGTTCTATTGTTAAATTGTTTTCAGCAACTTAGAACTTCAGTTTCTCGTTTGTATAGTTTATCAGATTATAAATCTCTTTTCTTAAATCGTCAAGAATCCCAAGATAATCATTACCAGGTTCCGAAGAAATCAACTCTCTTGCCGATGACTTTTTTATCCAGTCGGCAACTTCCTCAAGCGATCCCATACTAATCCTGTAAAAACGAACTTTATCCTTCTTAGAATAACGTCCAAAACCTTCTGCAATATTTGCCGAAATAGAATCTACCGATCTCACTAACTGCTTTCCAACTGTATCTTTGGCAAAATAATCCCAACCTAAAACTTCTTTCCAAATGTCATTTGAAAAAGCAAATGCCATCTTATAAGCACTTATTTTTTCCAATGTCAGATATTCTTTTGGCATAATCTTCAATTTTACAGTTTTTCAATTCAACAATTTAGCAGTTCTGCAATTTATCAGTTTCCCAGTTCCAATTGATTTTTTACCAGTTGATAATATTTCCCTTGTTTTGTAATCAGCTCTTCGTGTGTTCCGCGTTCAACAATTTCACCTGTTTCGAGTACTATAATCTGATCGGCATTTTTCACCGTACTTAAACGGTGCGCCACCACCACCACTGTTTTACCGGCCGAGAACTTGTCCATATTTTCCATGATCATTTTCTCGTTGTTGGCATCAAGCGCATTGGTTGCCTCATCGAAAAACAGGTACTCCGGCGATTTATAAATCGCCCGGGCAATCAGTATCCGTTGCTTCTGCCCCTGACTTAAACCAACACCTTCCTGCCCTATTTTCGTATTGTAACTCAAAGGCAATGCTTCAATATAATCCTGTATGTTGGCCATTTTAACGGCATTCAACAAACGCTCCTGATCAACGAGTTCATCGTTCACCACAATATTTTTCGCAATGCTGTCGGAAAAAATAAAACCATCCTGCATGACCACACCACAGTTGTCGCGCCACATTTGCGGCGAATAATTTGCCAATCGCGTTCCACCTATTTTAATATCGCCGGCAACGGGCGGATAAAAACCGAGTAACAATTTTATCAGTGTGGTTTTTCCACTTCCGCTGGTCCCAACAATAGCAGTAGTCTTCTTTTCCGGAATCTCGAGATTGATATTATTTAAAACCTTTGGCGAACGCGGACCTTCATACTGAAAAACCAAATCGTTAACCGATATCCCTTTATTTTCAGGCAGATTTCTCACATAAGACTTACCGGCTTCACTCTCATCTTTTTTCTCATGTATCTCTGCGAGGCGCTCCAAACTAATCTTGGCATCCTGCGCGGTGTGCATAAAATTAATCAACTGACGCAAAGGTGTATTTAGCTGCCCTATTATATATTGTATAGCCAGCATCATACCAAGGGTTAATTCGCCATTTACCACCGCCGTAGCAGAAATGATTATAATAAGAATGTTTTTTGTTTCATTTATAAATACCGAACCCGCATCCTGGTATTGCTGCAGCGACAAACTCTTTACACTAACCTTGAACAAACCGGCCTGAACACGCTCCCACTCCCAGCGTTTTTGCTTTTCGTAGTTGTTCAGTTTTATCTCCTGCATCCCGTTAATAATCTGGATAAGTTTACTCTGATTTTCCGAAAGTTTACTAAACCGCTTAAAATCGAGCTCGCGCCGGCGTTTCATAAAAACATAGATCCAGACAAAATACAGGGCCGACCCCACAATGAAGATCAAAAATACGGTCCAGCTGTAAATGGCCAGCACAATGGCAAATACCACCAAACTAAAAACCGAGAATAACACTCCGATTGACTGGGCCGTTAAAAAGCGCTCAATCCGGTCGTGATCTTCAATTCGCTGCAATATATCGCCGATCATTTTCGAGTCGAAAAAGCCTAAAGGCAATTTCATCAACTTGATCAGGAAATCGGAAATAATGGATATATTAATACGTGTACTGATGTGCAGCAAAATCCACGAACGGATAAACTCAACCGACATTCTGCTAATGAATAAAACCAATTGCGCAATAAGAACCAGGTAAATAAACCCGATATCCTGGTTATTGATACCAATATCGACAACGCTCTGTGTTAAAAAAGGCAATACCAGCTGAATACAACTCCCGAGAAAGAAACCAAGAATTAACTGAATTACCAGTTTTTTATACGGTTTCAGGTAATTAAAAACAAACTGAAATCCGGTACGTTTAACCTTGTCGTCTTCGCTTTGATAAAACTCGGGAGTAGGTTGCAAAAGCAGGCAAATTCCCTTTTCCTCTCCACCGGAAACGGTTGATATCCATTTTTCGCAAAACTCCTTCTCCGAATATTCAACCCGTCCAAAAGCAGGATCCGCCACACAAACTTTCCCTTTTTTAAACTGATGAACAACAACAAAATGTTCCTGTCCCCAATGTACAATACAAGGTAATGGTGCCTCTTTCTTTAATTGCTGAAAAGTAATTTTCACTCCCATCGAGCGCATCCCAATCGCTTCAGCAGCATCGCTGATTCCCAGTAACGACACACCTTCCCGGGTGATGTAAGAGTTTTCGCGAAGAAATTCGGTGGTGTAATGTTTCCCATAATATTTAGCCACCATACGCAAGCACGTAGGGCCGCAATCCATTGCATCAAATTGCTGATAAAACGGGAACTTTGACATAACTTTCTTTTGTTGCGGAAAGATAGGAAAAAAATCAGGTCCTCATAAGCTTAGTTGTGCCATTTTATTAACTATAACATGAGGAAAACCAAATAAACCAGAGCAGGAATAAACCCCAGTAAAGACAATGGCCGTGCCGAATCCTGAAATTGTTCTTTCTCGCTTAAATAATAAAATAGTGCAACCGGCAGCACTGCAATCACTAAACTTATACCAAAAAAATCAAAAAAGACCCCCTTTTCAGTTAGAAAACGAAATTGGTGTGCTCCTTCCCTAAAATAAAAAATGGCAGCTGAAATAACGGCTGAAACAAGAATAATTACCACCGGATAAATACGGCAACAAAGTTTATTTTTTTGCATGCCGTAAGATAATTATAAAGTTTTTGAACGGTATAACTCAAGCATCATATTCTAACTCAATTGGAACAAATGACGGCATAAGATTGAAAAGTTATTATATTGCAATTTGAAAAGAAGTTTGCATGAAGATTCTTATTATAGAAGACGAAATAGCTTTATCCGACGCCATTTTTCAGTACCTGACCGATGAAGGTTATGTGTGCGAAACAGCCTATGATTACAACACGGCGGCCGAACATATTGAAATCCATTTTTACGATTGTATTTTAGTGGATATTAATTTACCCGGCGGCAGTGGGCTCGACCTTATCCGGCAGGTAAAAAAGGACAATAAAAAAATGGGGATCATTATTATTTCAGCACGCGATTCGGTGGAAAACAGAATTGAAGGGCTTGAAATTGGTGCCGATAATTACCTCACAAAACCTTTTCACCTGGCCGAATTAAATGCCCACCTAAAATCGATAAACCGGCGGATTAATTTTGATGGCGACAATCATATTCTCGTTAATGAAATAAAAATCCTCCCCGACTCGCACCAGGTTTTTGTAAACGGCAGGGAATTACAACTCACAAAAAAAGAGTACGAACTGCTTCAGTTTTTTGTGGCCAACAAAAACAAGGTGATTACCAAAACCGGATTGGCACAACACCTTTGGGGCGATTATATGGACATTGCCGATTCGTACGATTTCATTTATGGCCACATTAAAAACCTCCGCAAGAAACTGATAAAAAAAGGATGCACTGATTATATAAAAACCATTTACGGTGTTGGATATAAATTCGATACAGAACAATGATAAAAACAAAGATTAAACACAAAGACTCAAAGACACAAAAACATTGTGCTTTTTTCGTTTAGTTTTGTGCCTTAGTGACTTTGTGTTCTATTTGAAAAGTATAGATCAGACATGCAAAAAGTATGAAACTACTCACCAAAATAAGTCTCAATTTCCTCTCCATTTCACTTTTCATTTTTCTGCTAGGGCTTATCGCTTTTTATTTTTTACTCCGCCAACAGGTTAACCAAAATATAAATGTTGAGTTGCAAAAACGGCAAACAAGTATTCTGAACGAATTGAAATCCGCACACTCGGCTGCTACCACACCGACCGATTTTGAAAAAAAGGTTGAAATAACTCCGATTCCTGCTAACCAAACTCCGGTTGAAGGTTATTCCGATACGCTAATTGTGAACAATGAAACAGGCGCTTACACCGCTTACCGTCAACTGCAGTTTGTTTCGGAGATTGGCGGACAAAAATACCTGGTACGAATCTTTAAATCGCACGCCGAAACCGACAACCTGATGGTGCGCATCATCTTATCAATGACTCTCTTGGTAGTTGCCCTTATTGTAGGACTTTTGGTGCTAAACCGGCACATTTCGCAAAAAACACTAAAATCGTTTTACGACACCATCAACAAAATAAAAAAATACGACCTGAACACCCACGAAGATTTTCAGTTGAAAGAAAGCGACATAAAGGAATTCAACGAGTTAAACAAGGTTTTGACCTCGATGACCGAACGCATTAAAGACGATTATTACAACCTGAAAGAATACACTGAAAATGCCTCGCACGAGCTGCAGACTCCTATTGCCGTAATTATTTCGAAAATGGAGCTTTTGCTGCAGTCGGATTGTATGCAGGAGAAAGAACTAAAAACAATTAGCGATGCCTACGAAGCCTCCACAAAACTTTCGCGCCTGACCAATACATTGCTGTTGCTTTCTAAAATCGGCAATCGTCAATTTCCGGAAGTTAAGGAAGTTGATTTAACTGAAATTATCAATACCCAACTTTCGTTCCTCGAGGATCTTATCGCAAGCAAAAAGATTTCGGTGGAAAGCCCCGACAAAGCATATTTTGTTGAAATGAATCCGTACCTGGCCGACATTCTTATTTCCAATCTGTTAAAAAATGCCATCCGCCACAATCACAAAAACGGTTCTATTTCAATATCCACAACGGAAAAACAACTCACGATTGCCAACAGCGGTGAAAAAATTCAGGGAACTGCCGACGATATTTTTAAACGATTTTACAAATCATCATCATCCGATCATTCGGTTGGATTGGGGCTTGCCATCGTTCAGAAAATATGCGAAGTTTCGGGTTTTAAGGCCCTTTATTCCTATGAGAACAATCTGCACAATTTTAGTATTATTTTTAACCCGGAAACAAAGAATTTTGAAGACTGAATCTCAAAATAACAACACCGCTTAATCTCCTGTTTTTCTGATACATTAACACAACACTTACAAGCCTTTGTTCAATACCCCTCCAAATCTGGTTTTTTCTACAGATTTTCTACAGATTGTTTTAATAGTATTGTTTCAAAATCAAGACTTAATCAATTCATTCATGATAGGATTACTTGGATTAAACCACAAAACTGCTCCGATAAAAGTTCGCGAGAAATTTGTTTTTTGCGAAGAAGATGTGAAGCGTTTTGTGCCGCAATTAATCGACGCAGGTATTAACGGTGCAATCGTTGTTTCGACATGCAACCGTACCGAAATATATTTTGACTACCCGGAAAAAGACATTTTTGACTGTACATCAACATTGGCAAAAATGCTTTTTGACTGGAGGAAAGCGGATAAAAGTGTGGGAGCACATTTTTACCATAAATTTCAGGACGAAGCTTCGCAACATTTATTCCGTGTAGCATCGGGCCTCGACTCGATGGCGCTGGGCGAATACCAGATTGTTGGCCAGTTGAAAGATGCTTTTGCCATTGCCGACAAATATGAGCTGCACACTCCAACGCTAATTCGCCTGTTTAACAAAGCTTTTGAGGCCGGTAAAAAAGTTAGAACAGAAACTGCACTCTCAAAAGGAGCCGTTTCAATTAGTTACGCTGCCGTTGAACTGGCGAACAAAAAACTGCATAATCTTAGTTCGCATCCAACATTATTACTTGGTGCTGGTCAAACAGGTGAACTCACACTGCAAAACATGCTGAAAAAAGGTTGCAACAAGTTCACCATTATTAACCGTACTGCAGAAAAAGCAGAAGAACTGGCGAAACGCTACAAAGGTGTAGCAAAAGAGTTTTCGGAACTGCAGAATGAACTGGTTCACAACGATATTGTAATTACATCAACCGCATCGAAAAAGCCACTTATTACAAAAGAGATGGTCGAACAGGTAATGATTGAAAGACAAAATAAACCAATGTTTTTTGTTGATCTTTCGGTACCGCACAACGTTGCACCGGACGTAGCAGAAATCGAAAATGTTTTTGTTAACGATATCGACGATTTAAATGCCGTTGTGGATAAAACATTTGACATTCGTAAGGGTGAAATTGAAAAAGCAGAAACTATCATTGCTGAGTTTGTTACCGATTTTAGCGACTGGCAACACACCCGTAATCTGACTCCGACTTTCCAAAGCATCAGCGATAATTTTAAGAAAATAAATGAGGCCGAACTCGAAGGTTTTATCAAACGACAGTCGAAAGACAACACCGATGAAGCTTCGATGTATGCCGATCATATTACCAACAAATTTATTCGCCTGATGATTAAAAACGTTAAATCGATCACCGATAACGGGCGTAAAAAAGAATACATCGAACTCGTTAACGATCTGTTCAAGCTCGCTCCATGAAACATATAATTCGCATTGGTACACGAGGCAGTAAACTTGCCTTATATCAGGCTTATAGGGTAAAAGATGAACTGACACCAAAATTCCCTGAAAAGCAATTTGAGATTGTCGTTATAAAAACAAAAGGCGACAAAATTCTGGATGTCCCGTTGTCAAAAATCGGCGATAAAGGGCTATTTACCAAAGAGCTGGAAGTGGCCATGTTCAACAATGAGATCGACATGGCCGTGCACAGTTTAAAAGACCTTCCCACTATTTTCCCTGAAGGAACAAAACTGGGAGCTGTACTGGAAAGAGGCACCGTTAACGATGCACTGGTCAGCAAAGATCATTTAGAACTTTCGGAACTGACTTCGGAGCACACAATCGCAACCTCTAGTTTACGACGCAAAGCACAATTGCTACGCTTGAATCCGGATTTTAATATTGTCGAAATCAGAGGAAATGTAAATACGCGCATCCGCAAAATGAATGAAGGTTATTGCGATGCGATGATTATGGCAGGAGCCGGATTACAACGTTTGGAAATGGATGAAGCGATCACCGAAATTCTGGACACAGAAACCATGATACCGGCCTGTGGACAAGGTGCTATCGCCATCGAAATAAAAGACAACGACCCGGAGATTGAATCTATCATCACACAGATCAATCACAAGGAAACGATGATAACAAGTTCGGCAGAACGTG
>NZ_JBFHGM010000253.1:0-7419 GCF_041583095.1 Draconibacterium sp. | reverse complement strand
TGGTTCACGAAAAAACCGGCGAGATTTAACTGTGTCTCCCCCGGTTATTCTTCAAAGAAAAGATCCTCTTTTAATTTTTCAATGCGGTCAAGCGCGTAAATCGCATTTTTAGCCGCTTCACCCGATTCGGTCAAATAGATCCGGTAATAATTCATTGCCAGCGTTTTATTGGAATTGTATTCTTCGTAGGTAGTTGCAATTTCAAAAAGAACTTCGGTTTTTCCCGGATTCAGCTCGTAGGCTTTTTTTAATGCTTCTATCGATTCTTTAAACTGTCGTTGCTGGCCGTACATTTGCCCCAGGTGATGATACATTTCCGACACATAATCAGGCACCGTTGCTTCAATGGCAAAAGTCATTAGTTCAATCGCATCCTCAAAATTATTTAATTTCCGGTTACATAAACTTTGGTAGTACATCACCAGCGGATCGTTCGGATTGAGCAGTTTTAAGTCACCAAATATGTCGAGCGCTTTTTCTTCGTGTCCGGCAAAGTACGCGCTAATGCCATAATTCATCAATGTTTCAAAAGCCGGTTGTTTTTCCTGTTCCATGTATTTCTCAAACTGCAACATTGCAGGGCCATAACGTTTTGTTTTATAAAAGAACATCGCTTTTTCAAACAGTAACTCTTTATCAGCCGGAAACTGTAACAGGCCTGAATCGATAGTAGCCATTATCTTGTTGGCCTCTTTCTTCCAGTTATAGCAGTGTATCAGATTAATGTAAGTTCCATGATCGCGGGGATTCGCATCAAGCACTTTTTCGTAAAGATCGCGTGCCTGTTCGCGCTGAAAAACGCGGTACGAACAATAAGCCAACTGTTTGTTCCAGTAAACATTGGACGAGTCTTTTTCATAAATACCGGAGAAAACATTGTAAGCAGTTTTATAATCTTCAAGGTTAATATGAACGCGTCCGAGTTTTCCGGCCATAGCCAGGTTATTTGGTTCAACCTGCAGCGCTTTATCGTAAAAAGCTATGGCATCGCGGTTGTTGCCTAAAATGGAAAAACACTCTGCCGTTTCTTCCAGCATTACAATATTACTGGCATCGTACTGAAGCCCTTGCATAAAAGCCTCTAACGCTTGTTGGTAATTTTGCAGGTTTTTATACACCACACCTTTTTTATAATACAATTCGGCCGACGGATTTGCAACCAATTCTTTATCGATCTCCTGAAGTGCTTTATCGTAGCTCTTTTCAATTAAAAGTAAATCAATTTTGCGCTGTGCCATTGAACTGCTAACTGCACAAAACATAATAATCAATAGGGTTAAAATTTTAAATCGCATAATATTTATTTATTCAATAGTGTTATCGGTTGAAGAGGTGTATTAATTCATCAAAGGTTATTGAAGAACAAAATTAATTGGCACGGTATAACTCACATTAACCGGCTCGCCACGCTGATATCCGGGTTTCCATTTTGGTAAAGTATTTACAACACGCAGTGCCTCTTTATCTATCGACGGATCAACTCCCCTGGCAATTTTAGCATTAGCAATTGTGCCTTCGGCTGTAACCACAAAACTTACATAAACTTTGCCCTGAATTCCGTTCTCTATAGAAATCTCCGGATATTTGATCGAGTTGGCAATGAATTTTCGCAGCGCCAGATCGCCTCCCGGAAACTCCGGCATTTTCTCAACAATAAAAAATACCTGGTCATCTTCCTCAAGCTGGCGCGGCTCTTGTTCTTTGCTTTTTACTAAAAAAACAGAGCCGGTACTATCGGTATCAAATTCGTATTTATTTTTTTCATTCAGCATGGCATGTAACAATTCCAGGTCTTCCTGGCTGCCCTTTAGTTTCATACCGTCGTCGACCAGACGAACAGTAATTTTCCGATCGTTACTGTCCTCAACTTTTGTCACTTGCTGTGTTTCTTTTTGTTCACAAGCAAAAATTACAACCAAAGCCAGCAGCGAAACAAATCCCAAAATATATTTCAGGTTCGCCAGCCTCGAAGACCGGATTTTTGAAATCATGTGAATCCGTTTTTTATCAGCGACGAATTGAAATTATTTGCGATATCAAACTGCATTCCAACTGCCTGACTTAAAAGCAATTGTTTATACTGAGCAGAACTGATCCCTGAATTCAGCACTGCATGGTCGGCAAGGTATTCGTGATTTTCGCGAATGGCACGTTTTAATAGCCACATAAACGGGTTAAACCACTGAAAAACAGTAAGAATTTCAAGAATCAGTACATCAAATGTATGTCCTTGTTTGATGTGTTCCATTTCGTGCGTCACCATTTTCTCGTAACCCGATTCCTTTCTCCTATTCGGATTGATGAAAATATAGCCTAAAAACGAAAAGGGACTAAATTCCTTGTCAGCCATCACAAAACGATAATTATCAACGTGTTGAACCTCATTTTTTGAGATAATCAATAAAATCTGAATGATCCGAAAAATCATTCTTCCGAGGAAAAAAGTTAATCCCAATAAATAAATAAGTATGATAATTTTGCTTGAGCTGATCGATTGTACCATGGCCCCGGAAAGATCCTGCCCGTAGATGGTAACCGCTTCTAAAACATTCCGGTAAGGTGTTACCGTAACTTCGGCTAGCATGTTTGACTGCGGTGCGTAAACCTGAAAATGCAGAAACGGCAGAATTACCGAAAATAAAATTGAAAAAAGCAGGAATAGCCGGTTTAAACGGAAGAATGTTTCTTTCCGCAGAAACAACACGTAAATAAGCGACAGCAGCGACAGGCTTATTCCCGATTCGATAATAAAGTTCACTAAATTATTCATCGGTGTCCCGGTTTTCGTTTTCTATATCGCGTTTCACATCCTCCATAAGCTCATCCAGTTCCGATAAACTCATATTGTCTTCCTTGGCAAAAAACGAAACCATTTCCTGGAACGAGCCACTAAAATAATTTCGCATAAAATTCTTCATAAACGAACGCGTATATTCCTTTCGCGAAATCAAAGGAAAATATTCATGTGTTTTTCCGTAGGCGTTGTGGTCCACAAAACCTTTCTTTTCCAAAATGCGGATAATCGTAGAAACCGTATTATATGCGGGTTTAGGAACAGGCATTTCTTCAATAATGTCTTTTACAAATGCTTTATCAAGTTTCCAGAGTAACTGCATCACCTGCTCTTCAGCTTTGGTAAGTTCCTTCATTTTGTTCGTTTATTTATGATTTTTGCTAAACTACAAAAACTGTACCTAAAAAATTAGTTAAAAAACTATTCTTTTAGGTACAGTTTAAAAATAGTGCTATTAATTTAAGGCGAAATTAATTGGAACAGTATACTCAACAGGAACAGGCTTTCCTTTCTCCACTCCGGGTTTCCATTTTGGCAAAGCTTTTACCACACGCAATGCTTCTTTATCCAACGATGGATCAACTCCGCGTGCTACACGGGCATTACCTATCGTGCCGTCTTTTTCAACAACAAAAGAAATGTATACCTTTCCTGCAATACCGTTCTTTTTGGCCACATCCGGATAAGTGACTGCATTGGCAATGTACTTTCTAAGCGCTACGTCGCCACCCGGAAATTGAGGCATCTCGTCTACAATATAATATACCTTGTTTTCCCCTTCTCCGTAGAATGTTTTTTTCTCGTCTGATTTATCTTCGCCAAGGGCAAATTTAATAGGCAACGTGTAGCTTACCTTAACCGGTTCTCCGTCTTCTTTACCTGGTTTCCAGGTTTTGTCGAGCGCATTAATTACCCGCAATGCCTCTTTATCAATCGACGGATCAACACCGCGTGCTATTTTTGCATCTTCAATTTTTCCCTCTTTGTTTACCACAAAAGAAACGTAGACTTTACCTTGTATACCATTTTCTTTAGCAACAACCGGGTATTTTACCAACGATGCAATGTCGTTTCGAAGAGCCATATCTCCTCCCGGATATACGGGCATATCATCAACAACTTGAAATACGCCTTTTCCCTTATTGTTCTCCTGGGCAAATACGCTCATTGTCAGCATCAAACCCAAGATAATTAAAACAGATTTTCTCATAATTCTTTTTATTAGTGGTTAATTTTAAATTGCTTACTGCAGCTTAAATGTTATTTGCGCATTGTAGTACACTTTAACAGGTTTACCGCGTTGTTTACCGGGTTTAAAACGAGGCAGGCTGTTTATTACGCGTAGTGCTTCTTTATCCAGCGATGCATCTACAGGTCGCAGCACTTCTGCATTGTTTACTTTTCCGTTTTCATCTACTACAAATTTTACATATACTTTTCCCTGTATTCCATTTTCCTGTGCTATTACCGGATAATGTACATGTGAATTGATGTACTGGTACAAGGCTTTGGTACCGCCCGGAAATTCCGGAGACTCTTCCACAATTACAAATATTTCATCAACGGCCTCTTCTTCTTCATCCATACTTTCAACGATGGGCTGCACCTCAATAATCGTTTCGTCATCAGCTTCAGTGTCCTCTATTAAAAGTTCATCTTCTATTTCAATATCATCGTCAACAATATTGAGCACCTCAATCGCTTTCGGTGGTGGCGGTGGCGGCGGTGGTTTCACCTCCGGTTCGCGTGTAATCGGAATAATTTCTTCCTCGATTTCAAGCGATTGAATCATTCCCAGGGAATCTGCTTTTTTGGGGGACGTTGTCCATTCAAAAGCCAGTAAAATGGTTCCCAGCGCAACTACTAAACCAACTAAAAAGAAGGTGTTTCGTTTTCCTTCCAGATCTGCTTTCTGTGTTTTTTTACATTCCATAATCATCAGATTTTTGTTATTACTCTAAAGTTTACCGTTCATTAATAGTAAAAACAACATCTTTTGCATGGCCATTTTTCAGTTATCCGTTACTTTAACAAACATATAACTAATATTTTAGTTTACAAACTAATTCCTTAGTTATTTAAGGCTATGGTTTACCAATAAGCTGTATTACTGATTGTTATAAAACTATATTTTTAGTTATAGCCTGTTTGGGAATTTCAAAATAAAAAAACCGTCTTAAAGAATTTTAAAGATATCCCTGTCGGAAAGCAAGGGAAATTTATGCCTGAATTCGTGAAGATGAGAATAGGAAATTTCAAAGGTTTTTACCGCTTCATTTTCTCCCATAAACTCGGCAAATCCTTTTGGAGAAATACAAGACGAATCGCCAAGATATTTTAAACCGGTACCATCCGTTCCAACACGGTTAACACCAAAACAATAGGCCTGATTTTCAATAGCTCTTGAAATGAGCAGGTTTTTCCAGACATGATGCCGTGGCGATGGCCAGTTGGCCATATAAAATACAACATCGTAATCTTCCATGTTTCTTGCAAAAACCGGGAAACGGAGGTCGTAACAAATTTGCGGACAGAATTTCCAGCCTTTATAATCGACAATCAATTTATCTTTTCCTGATGTATAATGTAAATGCTCCTGCCCCATGCTGTACAAATGGCGTTTATCGTACGTTTCAATTTTACCTTCAGGAAATACCCAAAGCGCACGGTTATACACCTTTCCATCATCTTCAATAATTAGACTTCCAACCAAAGCCGCATTTTTATCCGCAGCTACTTGCTGCATCCATTTTACAGATGGGCCAATCATTTGCTCCTTTAACTTTTCCGGATGCATGGAAAAGCCGGTTGTAAACATCTCCGGAAGAATAATTACATCTGTCTCTTCAATGTTTTCAAGCCATTTGGAATATTTTTCCAGGTTTGCGTCTGGATTCTCCCAGATTATATCGGGTTGGATGATGGTAATTTTCAGGTTTTCCATTTTGTTATTTTGAACGCTGAGCACACTGATTTTTCAGATAGTCACTGATATCAGCGTAAATCAGATTTATCTGTGTCATCAGCGTTCCATTATTTAAAATTATTGATAACGGTAACTCCCAGATTTTCAAATTTGTTCATATTCACCAGAGCCTCAGGTGCTTCTTCCAATGAAATAGTTTTGCCCAACATGAGTTCAGGATGTACCTTGCCTGCTTTTATCATTTCGAATACTGCGCTGTAACGAAATGCCTGCATACCGTGGCTTCCAAGAATTTCAATTTCGTGAGCCACTACTTTATCCATGGGTACTTTTGGGTGTTTATGATCAGCGGTGGTTAAACCAACCTGCACATGTTTTCCCCGTTTTCGTAAACAGGAGATGGAATTAAAACAGGTTTCCTGGCTGCCCAGCGCATCGATGGAAAGATGCGCACCGCGACCAGTAACTTTTATAATTTCGGCCGGAACACCCTGCGTTTCTTTAGCATTGATCAGAATGTTTGCGCCTAACTTTTTAGCCAGTTGCAATTTTGTATCATCAATATCAACAGCAATTACATTGGCACCTGCCCCCGATGCAATATTTATTGCCGATAAGCCAACTCCACCACAACCGTGCACAGCCACCCATTGTCCGGTAGTTACTTTCCCCTGGTCGATAACCGCACGAAACGAGGTGATAAAACGGCACCCCAGGCTGGCAGCAGTAACAAAATCAATTTCATCGGGCAGGTGAACCAAATTTATTGCAGCATATTTTATTTCTACCAGCTCGGCAAACGATCCCCATGCCGTGAAGCCCGGTTGAAACTGGTTGTCGCAAACTTGCTGATTACCCGTTTGGCATTCGGGGCAACAACCACAGCCAGTTACAAAGGGAACCGTAACACGGTCGCCAACCTTAAAGTTTTTGATTTCTGCTCCTACTTCAGCAATGGTTCCTGCCAACTCGTGACCGGGAACATGTGGCAAAACAATATCCGGATCGTGTCCCATCCAACCGTGCCAGTCGCTGCGACAAAGCCCGGTGGCTCCAACTTTTATGATCACACTATCTGGTGAAACCTCGGGATCGGGAACTTCTCTAACTTTTACTTTTCCCTGAAATTCTTCGTAAAAAACTGCTTTCACTGAGTTAGATTTTGATGAAATTCAAATGTAGTTAGAAGTAATTTGAAATGGAAAGAATATTTCTAAAAGTCTTTGTGTACTTCGTGTCTTAGTGGTATTTTTTAACCACAAAGGCACGAAGCCACAAAGAAATCTCAAAGTTTTTTGCACCGTACTTTAGTGCGGTGATACTGATATATGAAAAAGTAAGGGCTTTAGCCGCTAAAGTAAGATTAAAGGCTAAAGCCGAATCTTTCTTCGGATTTCTATCGCCAAGCTAAAGCATGGCGCAAAAGGTTCAAATAGAACATAATTTGCAACATAGTGTTTTATTCGAAACTTATAATATTTCTGTATTAATACTAGTTGGTATTTTTCTTTTGAGAAATTTTATTCGATAAATTGGCCTCTTTCTAATTCTTCTAAAACGCCTGCAAATAAAGGGAAGTATTAAATTCTCAAAAATATTTTGTGTTATTAATCCAATTACGACCAACGCGAATTGACCACCACTCCAATTCATCAAGTATCGGATAAAAAGCATATTTATATTCAGGGTTTTCATAAAT